>JAFZSK010000110.1 GCA_017620915.1 Clostridia bacterium
ACTGGAGGGAGAGGTATTCTTTGTAGTTATCTACGTTGAACACGGCTTTGGCGGTGTCAACGACCCGCCAGATCACCGCGATGCCGATCTCTACCGGGTTGCCCAGGCAGTCGTTGATCTTTTGCCGCGAGTTGTTGAGCGTCATGATCTTAAGGGAGATGCGGCGGTCAACGGGCAGGTTCAGCGCGATATTGCCTCCTCCGGCGAGCGCAGCGGCCGCCGGCGTGTCGGCGTCCTTCTTAACGTCGCCGCTCTGGTTGAGGCGGGTGCCGGCGGCGGGATTGACCGCGACGCAGAACGGGTTCACGAAGTAAAAACCCGCGCCCTTCAGCGTGCCGGCGTACTTGCCGAACAGCGTGAGCACCAGCGCTTCCTGCGGCCGCAATATCTTCAGCCCCAGGAACGGTATCCAGCCCACGCACAGAATGACGACGCCCAGTACGAATATCGTCAACGTGATCGGGCTCTCTCCGAGCCGCATTCCGCCGTAGATCATCATGGCGAGCGCCAGCAGGTTTACGAATATGATTATGACCATCGCGGTCATGCCGCCTTTGCGGCGGGTGAGGATGTTTTCTTTCATGTCGAGTCCTCCTTGTATACTGTCGGTGTTGAGCTGCTTGTGTCAAGCCGACTTTGCTTATATCAATATGATATCATAATAATATTAAAAATGCAAGAGATATTTTGCGCTATGTTACAATGCGGTGCGGCCTGCTGCCGTAACACGAATTCCGGCCGCGATCCACACGGGCAGTGAGGAGCGGCCTCCTTCTTGCGCGTGTGAATCGGCCGCGAATTTTATAATTTCCATCGCGGCATCCTATTTTTTCAAATTTTGAAATTTGAGATGCTGCCCGGGGCGTTGGCGGTATCCCTATCTTATATATCTTTAAGTTCAGGATACCGCCCGGAGCGTTGGCGGTATCTCTTTTTCTTGCATCGTGCAATTCGGGATACCGCTTCGGAGTATGGCGGTATCCCTTTTTCTCGCATCGTGCAATTCGGGATACCGCTCCGGAGTTTGGCGGTATCCCTTTTTCTCGCATCGTGCAATTCGGGATACCGCTTCGGAGTATGGCGGTATCCCTTTTTCTCGCATTGTGCAATTCGGGATACCGCTTCGGAGTTTGGCGGTATCCCTTTTTCTCGCATCATGCAATTTGGGATACCGCCGACCTATTCTTCCGGGGAAAACGAGCGAAAGCTTAATAAAATGAGCGTCACAACGCCGGATTCGCGCCGGATCCAGGTGTTTCAGACCGCTTCGGATCGCTTTCGCCCGGCCCTGGCATAAAATTATAAAAAAATTTTCAGAAAGGTATTGACAGGTGTCATAAAGTGGTGGTAGAATGCAATCACGAGTTAGATCGTGTCATGTTGTGTCATGATTCATGGCATGGGGCAACACAAAAACACAGATCAGACTCCTTACCAAAGATAAAGCCGTGCGAGCGGCAAAAGTACGAAAGAGTTACGACTTTTACAAAAGACGAAGCCCGGGCGCAAGCCGGGGACAGAAGTACCAGAGAAAAAAACACAGGGTACTGAAGACAAATTGCAGAGGTACAAAAGAGCTTTGCCTGCGGAAGGACCGCACGCAAGGCTGAACTTCCCTTAAAAAGGAGCGGGCAGAGTTGTTGACCGGAGGGTTTGAGGGCGTTGTCGACGCGAAATCGCGCGTCGTGCTCCCGAGCAAACTGAGAAGCGAACTGGGTGACAAATTCCATCTGATGATGGGGTTCGACACCTATATTGCTATCTACCCCGAAGAGAACTTCAACGAGATGCTCACTCAGCTGATGCAAATGAAAAAGAGCAGCGACGAATACCTCGTGCTGGGGCGGTACCTGCTGGGCAACGCCTACGACGGGGAGCTTGACACGGCCGGCAGGGTGCTCATTCCGGCGGTGCTCAAGAAATTCGCCAAGCTGGACAAAGAAGTACACATAATGGGCGTTGGCGACCACATCGAGATCTGGGACAGCGAGACGTATCAGAACAATCAGATATTGTCCGCGGAAATGGTGCAGGAAGCACGCAAACTCATGAACTATTGACAGGGGGCACGCCATGGATGGTATGCCTTCTGCTGTTTTTTCACACACGCCGGTGCTGCTCCGCGAATGCCTCGAGCTGCTCGACGTGAAGCCGGACGGGTTCTACGTTGACGGCACGCTGGGCGGCGGCGGACACGCGTCGGAAGTTCTCGCACGGCTCGGCAGGGGCGGTACGCTCCTGGGCATTGACCGGGACAACGAGGCCCTGGCAGCCGCGGAAGTCAGACTCGCGGGCGTTGCCACCGAAGGCCGCTTCGAACTGCGGCACGGCAATTTCTCCCGGATCGCGGAGTTCTGCGAAGGCAGAAAGCCGGACGGGATACTGCTGGATCTGGGCGTTTCGTCGCACCAGCTGGACGTGCCGGAGCGCGGATTCAGTTACCGGTTCGACGCGCCGCTGGACATGCGGATGGACCGGGAGGCAGCACTGACCGCGTACGACGTGGTCAACGGCTATTCCGAAGCCCGTCTCGCCGGGATCCTGCGGGAATACGGCGAAGAACGCTACGCGAACCGGATCGCTTCCGGCATTACGCGTGCGCGCGCGCAGGCGCCGGTGCGCACGACGCTGGAGCTGGCGGAGATCGTCCGGAGCTCGGTGCCGGCCAAATACCTGAGCGGCGAGGGACACCCCGCCAAACGCACGTTCCAGGCGAGCCGCATCGAGGTCAACGACGAACTCGGCGAACTCCGCCGGACGCTGGACACGGCGATAGAGATACTGAACGACGCGGGCCGTCTGGTGGTGATAACCTTCCACTCGCTGGAAGACCGCATCGTGAAGAATAAATTCAGGGAAGCACAGAATCCCTGCACCTGCCCGCCGGATTTTCCGGTGTGCGTATGCGGCAAGACGCCGCTGGGGCGTACGGTGACGCCTCACCCCGTAACGGGAAACGAAAGTGAACTCGAGGCCAACAACCGCGCCCACAGCGCCAAGGTCCGCGCCTTTGAACGGAGATACTAAAGATGAGCAGCGATACGAGCGCGTACAAGATCACAGAAGATGAAGAGTACACCGTAGCCGAGGGGCTGTACGGCGGCTATGTCAATTACGGCGGGTACGAGGGAAGCGCCGCGCCGGCGTTGCCCGAGGCGGAGCCCGAGCCGGAGTATATTGTCCCTTCCGAAGACGAAATATATGTTTACGAGCACGAGCAGCGCCGCGGCAATGCCGTGCTGCACGAGATCAAGCTCAAAAAACAGCGCCGCAAAGCCAAAAACGGCATCCTGTTCAAAGTATCGCTGCTGCTGATGCTGGGCCTCATCGTGGGTGTGCGTTTTGCCTCCATCACCGAGATCAACTACCGCAACCAGTCGCTCCAGAAACAGCTGGATACCGTGAATTCCGAAGTGCAGCGCCGGCGCGTGGAGCTTGACAGTTCCATGTCCCTCACACAGCTGGCAGACATTGCCGAAAACGAACTGGGCATGCAGAAGCCGCAGCCTTATCAGATCAGGTACGTGAGCGTCGAGCGGATCGATCAGACCGAACTGGCGGACGTGGAATTGACCGGCACCACCGACGAGACTTCGTGGCTCGAACGCGTACAGAACGGAGTGCTTGAATTTTTAGGGATAACGCGGCAATGACTTCGGCAAAAAAAGATCACAAAATACGCAAGACCCTGTTCGCTAAAGACAGCGTCACCCGGGAGAAAAACTACGCAGGTGGGTTCAATGTCCTCACCCGCGTGCTTTTTTTATTGCTGATGCTGGTGATCATTGCAAATTTTGCCATAATCCAGATCGTGAAGGGCGATTACTACCGCCAGCAGGCCAACGCGCAGCAGAACGCGTGGCGCACGATCCCCGCCGGTCGAGGCACTATACTTGACACCAACGGCATCGAGCTCGCGGTGAGCGTCGCGGCCAATATAGTCACCGTTGACCCCAGCGTCGTCAAGAGCGCGGCGGTCAATTACGTCAAAAACTACATTGCCCAGCCCGGCGACGTGTACAGCGACGCTGCGGCGGAAGATATGTACCGCCGGCTGATCGCCAAAGATCTCGCCGAACTGCTCAAACTCGACGAAGAGTGGGTGTTCGAACAGGTTTCCGCGGAGGGCCGCTACAAAATGATCGCCCGCAAGATCGAGACGGACCTGGGCGACCGGGTCAAGGCGTGGCGCAGCGAGAAGCACATCAAAGGCGTGTATGTGGACGAAGACTCCAAGCGCATCTATCCGATGGGAAGCCTGGCGTGTCACGTGCTGGGCTTTACCGGCAACGACGACCAGGGCCTGGTGTGCGGTGTGGAAGTGGCGCTGAATAAGGAATTGACCGGTACCAACGGCCGCATAATGACCAGCGTTGACGCCAAGGGCAACGAGCTGCCGTACGATTCGGTGCGGCGCATTGACGCCGTGAAAGGCATGAACCCCGTGCTCACGCTGGACGCCAATATCCAGGCTATCGCCGAAAGCGCGCTGAAGCAGGCAATAATCGACTACAATGTGCTCGAAGGCGGCGCGGTCATCGTCATGAACGCCAAGAACGCGGACGTGCTGGCCATGGCGTCGTACCCCGACTTCGACCTGAACGACCCGTACGGCAAACCCGACTGGTATGACGACCCCGATTGGATCGGCAACGCCACCGAAGATGTCCAGATCCTCAGCACCACCGTATGGCGCAACAAAGCGCTCACCGACACGTACGAACCCGGTTCCACGTTCAAATCCATCTCCGCCGCCATAGGTCTCGAGGAAGGCAAAGTCCGCCCGAGCACGATGGTGACCGACTCGCCGCTCATCCTGCGCGGCTGGGAGATCAACTGCTGGAAAAAAGACGGCGACCACGGCAACGAGACCTTCGCCGACGCTATAAAGAACTCCTGTAACCCGATCCTGGCGCGGCTGGCGCTGGACATCGGGCTAGATACGTATTTGTCCTATATCCACGGCTTCGGCTTTTATGACCGCACCGGTATCACGATCTCCGGCGAAGCGGCCAGCATCATGCACGACGATCCGTCGGATATCGACCTGGCGGTCATGTCCTTCGGGCAGCGCTTCCAGATCACCCCGATCCAGATGGCAACGGCCTACTGTGCTCTTGCCAACGGCGGCACGCTGTACAAGCCCCGCATAGTGCGTGAACTGCGCGACCAGGACGGCGTCACCACCAAAGTGTACGAGTCCGTGGCGCTGCGGCAGGTGATCTCCCAGCGGACTTCTTCTGAAATGATGGAGATACTTGAAGACGTGGTGGCCAGCGGCACCGGCAGCAACGCGTATGTATCCGGCTACCGCGTCGCCGGCAAGACGGGTACTTCCGAAACACTGCAGACCCAGTCCACCGGGCGGTATATTGCGTCGTTCATCGGCATTGCCCCCGCCGACGATCCCGAGATCGTGGTACTGGTGATGCTGGACCATCCCGATGTGGAGAGCGGCGCGTCCGGCGGCCGTCAGGCGGCGCCCACCGTGGGCAAAATAATCGAAAAAACACTGGAATACATGGGCGTGGCGCGGCGCTACACCGAACTGGACCGGAAGGCGATGATGGTCAAATCCTACGTCCCCGATCTGTCGGAGGCGACGCTGGAAGACGCCCGCATCCTGCTCAAACGCGCGGGACTCGTGATGGAGGTGCCGGGCCTGCCGGAAGACGCGGATCTCACCAAGATCATGGTGGCGGCGCAGGTGCCGGAAACGGGTCAATACATCACCGAAGGCTCCACCGTGATCGTTTACACCGACGCGGCGACCAAACGGACGCTCACCCGCGTACCGGACCTCACCGGCTACGCGCTGACGGACGCATATATTTTGCTTAACCAGCTGGGATTCAACATGCACGCGGAGAACATCGGCACGGTGGTAGCCCAGAGCGTCGAACCGGGCACCATGCTGGAGCGCGGCGCGGTGATCGAACTCAGAGTGGAGAATACCAATACGGAATCAATGGGATGACGGAGGAAGAGACAGATGAAACTGACAGAACTCGTAGCAAAACTTGACGGCTGCCGGCTGCTGGACGAAGCACCGGTGCAGCTCGATATAGAATCGGTGGAGATCGACAGCCGCGAATGCCGGAAAGGCAGCCTGTTTGCCTGTGTGAAAGGCTATGTGCTGGACGGCCACGACTTCGCGGGCAAAGCGCTGGAGCGCGGGGCCGCTGCGCTGTTGACCGAATCTCCGGAGCGGCTGAAGGAAAAGGCGGCTGCCTGGGAGAAAGGCTACGTGCAGGGCGACAGCATATTGTGGCAGGGCCGGCTGATCCCGGTGATCGTGACGGACAACATCCGCCGCGACGTTGCCCGCATTGCCGACATTCTGGCGGATCACCCCTCCGGCAAGCTGGAGCTTATCGGCATCACCGGCACGAAGGGCAAGACCACCACGAGCTACATGATGCGCTCTATATTGACCGCCGCGGGCCGCAAGTCCGGCCTGATCGGCACGATCTGCAACTTCATCGGCGACGAGCGCATCCCCACCGAGCGCACCACGCCCGAGGCCAACGTGATCCAGCCGCTCCTCAAAAAAATGGTGGACGCGGGCATCGGCGAATGCGTGATGGAGGTCTCTTCCCAGGGCCTCAACCTGGACCGCGTGGGCGGCTGCGAATTCGCCGTTGGCCTGTTCACGAATCTTTCCCCCGACCACATCGGCCCGTCGGAGCACGCCAACATGGATGAATACGCCGCGGCCAAGGCCAAGCTGTTCGGGCTCTCCCGGTACGCGCTGGTGAACCGGGACAACGACTGGTCCGAATACATGATCGCCCGCGCGCAGGCCACGGTCAAAGAAAAATTGTACACTTTCGGCATGTCGGAAGGCTGCGAGTTCCGCGCGGTCAATGTCGTTAAACACCCCGAAGGCGTCGAATACGACTGCCTGGAGGCAGGGGAACTCAAGGCGCACGTGGTTGTCCCCATTCCGGGCCGGTTCAGCGTGTACAACTCACTGGGCGCGTACGCGGCGATGCGGCTGATCGGCATTGACCCGGCGGTCTGCGTCGAGGGCCTTTCCACCGTGGCGGTGGCGGGCAAGGCCGAAGTCGTGCCCACGGGCCGCGATTTCACCGTCATCATCGACTACGCCCACAACCCCGACAGCTTCATCAACATCATCACCACCGTCAAAGAATTTGCCAAACGCACGGTGTTCCTGTTCGGCTGCGGCGGTGACCGCAACCGCCCCAGAGCGCTGATGGGCGAGACCGCGGGCAAGTACGCGGACTTCTCCATCATCACCTCGGACAACCCGCGCAGCGAAGACCCGGCGTCCATCGTTGCCGACCTGGAAGCGGGACTCAAGCCCACCGGCGGCAAGTATGTGGTCATCGTTGACCGCCGCGAAGCCATCCACTGGGCGATCAAACACGCACTTCCCGGCGACGTGATCATCCTGGCGGGCAAAGGCCACGAAACATATCAGATCCTTAAAGACCGCACGATCCATTTCGACGAGCGGGAAGTGGTCCGGGAGGCGCTGGCAGAGTTATGAAACGCACGACGCTGAAGCAGCTGGCCGCGTTCTGCGGCGGGGAATACCTGGGCAGCCATCCGCGCTTGACAGTAGATGCGGTGGTCACCGATTCGCGCAAAGCCGTAAAGGGCGGCGCGTTCCTGGCGCTCAAAGGCGAGAATTTCGACGGGCACGCGTTCGTGGGCAAAGCGCTGGCCGGCGGAGCGGTGTGTGCGGTAGTTGACGACGCGGACGGCGCGCGGGCGGGCAAGTACGGGGACAACGCGATCCTCGTAAAAGACACCCTCGCCGCGTACGCGGATATTGCCGCCGGCGTCATGGCGCGGGACTTCCCGAAAACGCGGCGGATCGCGGTCACCGGCAGCGTGGGCAAGACGTCCACGAAGGAACTGACCCACGCCGTGCTGGCCTCCGCCTTCAGAGCCGAAAAAACCGCGGCCAACCACAACAATGAAGTCGGCCTGCCCCAGACCGTGCTGGCGCTCCCCTTGGATACAGAGATATTCGTGGCGGAGATGGGCATGCGCGGTTTCGGCCAGATCCAATATTTAGAGCACATCGTGCACCCCGAGGCGGCGATCATCACCACCATCGGCAACGCGCACCTGGAACTTTTAGGCAGCCGCGAAAACATCTTGAAAGCCAAGATGGAAGTCTGCCTGGGCGGCGCGCGCCTGCCTGCAGACAAACCGTTCCGGCTGATCGTCAACGGCGACTGCGACCTCTTGAAAGATCGCGCAAAACTGCGCGAGATCGCCGCGGGTTACGGCTGCAAAAATATAGAGATCATCACCTTCGGCCAGGACGCGGCGTGCGACTACCGCGCCACCGAAGTGATCTCGGGCGAGCACGGCATCAATTATCTGCTGGTAAGCCGCGAGGGGAACTGCCATGTTGACCTGCCGCTTCCCGGAGAGCACAACGTGTACAATTCCATGGCTGCCATTGCCGCCGGCGCGCTGTTCGGCATTGCGCCCGAGGACGCGGTGGTCGCCATGCGCGCTTACGCCGAAACCAACAGCGGGGTCAATTCTCTCCGCCAGCGCACGGTCAAACTCGCGGGCGGCCGGATCACGCTGATGGACGACGCGTACAACGCCGGGCCCGAATCCATGCCTGCATCCCTTAAAGTGATGGCGGGTTTTACCGCGGACAAGCATATTGCCGCCCTGGGCGACATGGTGGAACTGGGGCCGAAGTCGCCGGAGTTCCATCTGGAAGTGGGGCGTATTGCCGCCGGCTATTGCGACCGCATCTTCACGGTAGGCGAGAAAGCCAAAGCGTACGTGACCGGATTTGACGCCGCCGTGAAAACGCGCGGGAAAGCCGTAAAATGCGCTGAAAGCTTTGACACTACTGATGATGCCTACGAGGCGGTAAAGGCGTATATTGACCGCGAACTCGCCGCCGGACATACAGTAGCCATCCTGGTGAAAGGCTCCCACATAATGCACATGGGCCACATTTCCGCGCGCCTGGAGGAAGATTACAAATGAAAGTGTACGAAATACTCATCTGCATGGCGGCGGTGTTCGCCGCGGGCGTACTGCTGGGACCGGTAGTGATCCCGCTGATGCGCCGGCTGAAATTCGGCCAGTCCGAGCGCGACGACGGACCGCAGAGCCACCTCAAAAAGCAGGGCACGCCCACGATGGGCGGCTGGATCTTCCTGATCCCGATCGTTGCCGCCGCGGTTATCTGCGCGCTGATCTGGCACGATGCCTGGATGATGTTTCCGGCGGTATGTATGCTGGGCTTCGGCGTCGTGGGTTTCCTGGACGATTTCATCAAGGTCAAAAAACGCAAAAAAGGCCTGTACGCCTGGCAGAAAATGCTGATGCTCCTGCTGTTCTCGCTGGGCATCGCGCTGTGGCTGTATTTTAAAGGCGGGGAGGATATCACCGTCCTCCGCTTCGATATGTTCCGCGCGCACGGCGAACTGGACATCAAGTGGTTCTTCATTCCGTACGCGGTGTTCGTGCTGCTGGCCACCACCAACGCGGTCAACCTCACCGACGGCCTCGACGGCCTGGCCTCCGGCATCAGTACTATAGTGTTTGCGATGATCTCCTGCGTGGCGTTCACGCTGAACGGCACGCGCACGCTGCAGCTCACCGGTTTTGTGTGCGCCGCCGCGCTGCTGGCGTTTCTGGTGTTCAACTACAATCCCGCCCGCATCTTCATGGGCGACACGGGTTCGCTGGCGCTGGGAGGCGGGATAGCGGTGTTGACGCTGATGATGCGCCGCCCGCTGATAATGCTGATCGGCGGCTTGATCTTCGTGATCGAGGCGCTCAGCGACATAATCCAGGTGGGTGTATTCAAAGCGTCCGGCCGCAAAAAGCGCGTGTTCAAAATGGCGCCGATCCACCACCATTTCGAGCTTTCGGGATGGAGCGAAAAGCGTGTGGTGTGGAGCTTCTGGGGCTTCGCGCTGGCGTGCTGCGTATTCACGTATTTCAGTATCTGCATGACCTGACGGCCGCGTATTGACGGCCGCCGGCGGAGGGGACAACATGGCGCGTAAGAAGCGTGTTGACAACGACATCCATACCAATATCAGCTACTCGCAGGTGGATTTCTGGCTGCTTCTGAGCGTCGTTCTCCTGGTGGGTATCGGTACGATGATGATCTTCAGCGCCAGCACCCCCAGTTCTTACTCCAAATCTCCGGATTCCACCGCGTACGACGTGCTGAAGACGCAGATCGTGTACACCGTTGTGGGCATCGTGATCCTGTTCGTAGTCAGCATGGCGGATTACAAGTATCTGCAGCCGCTTTCCATCGTGCTTTTTGCGGTCGCGACGGGACTGATGGCTGCGGTGTTCACTCCTATCGGCATTACGCTCAACAACGCACGCCGCTGGATCGACCTGAAAGTGATCACGTTCCAGCCTTCCGAAATACTTAAGCTGGCGGTAGTGTTTTTCATGGCGTACGTATTGTCCAACCCCACGATCCGCAAGAAGGCGGTGGGACTGTGGGGAATATTTATTTTTGTTGTCCCCGTGGCGCTCAACGTGCTGATGCTGGTCAAACAGCCGCACATCAGCTGTGTTATCATCATCGGCCTGATCACGGGGGCAATGATGTTCGCGGGCAAAGTAAAATGGTACACGTTTGCGGTGACTATTGCCCTCGCCGTCGGCGCGGTGCTGGCAATTCTGCTCTTCGTCAAAAGCAATGAGGGCCTGTCCCTCGACTATATCGTCAACCGCTTTGCGGCCCACAGCGGCGACGCGGCGGATGAGGCGGACACGTACCAGGCCACGCAGTCAATGCTGGCCATCGGCTCCGGCGGCCTCTTCGGCAAGGGCTTCGGCCGCAGCGTCCAGAAGTACCTGTACCTGCCCGAGCCGTACAACGATTTTATCTTTTCGATCCTCGCCGAGGAACTGGGCCTGGTAGGTGTGCTGCTGGTGATCGTGCTGTTCATCATCCTGATCCTGCGCGGCTACAAAGTCTCCCGCAACGCGCCGGACATGTTCGGAGCGCTGGTGGCGTACGGCATCACCACCAACGTGGCGATCCAGGTGGTGCTCAACCTGGCCGTGGTGAGCAAACTGATGCCGGTCACGGGCATCTCGCTGCCGTTCTTTAGCTACGGCGGCACGTCGCTGTGGATAATGCTGGCGGGCATGGGCGTGGTGCTCAATATATCGAAGCAGTCAAGGTATTCGAAGTTCTGAGGTCAATTCCAATTTTCAATAATTACCGGGAATCGGACAATTCTGCTTTTTATTGATCGTTTTATACCACGTCGGGCGCCTTCTCGCGCGTCTCAAATCTTGCTTGCTTCGCGGATTTAGAACAAGATTTGCGATTCTGCCGGGTTTTATACCAGTTTGGGCGCCTTCTCTTGTTAGACGGGCGCCTTCATTCATGGCATGATAGGACAATTGCTCTGATTATTGGATTATTTGTACTATCGTGATGGCCAAAACGTGGTATTACTCAAGGGGTTTATACTGAATTTATCCTATATTTCTGATTTTACGTTTTTGAAAATGAGCGAGAGCTTTGCGATAGTAGGACAAATAATATCCAATCTTATCAGTTTATACCAAAATAGCCGAACAAAATGAACGAGAATATGGAGCAAATGAGCGAGGTCAGATTGCGAAAACATGATAGGGAGAACAGCTGCTTCAGAATGTTGTGTTTCACCGTTTTGTGTGTATAAAATCACTTGAACGATCATGTCGTATCGTATAAAATAAGTCAAGGAATTATTCCAGGTTGTTTTAAGCACTGGGCAGGACGTAAAAAATGGGGGATGGATCGGTGAACCGGATGGCGAAGTTGCAGACATTGTCGGCAGTAATCACAGCGGGAATAACGTTGTTGTCTGCATTCTTTGCTCCGGGATATAACACCGCCTTGGCTTCTGGGAGCGAAATACAGAAAGGGACAGGGACAATGGCCGAAGGATATATTGAAAACGCTGACAGCGTCGCACCGGGGACCCGGGACACGTACAGCGATACCTGGGTCCTCACGGACGCGCTGGGACGGAAGGCGGCGGAACCATCCCGCGAAAGCACAAAGCGGGAAGGTAAATACGCGCTGATCTTTTACCACATCTGGCACAGCGACTTCATGAAAAGCACAGTAAACGCGGACAAACAGGCGCCGCGCAACGTTTCCGCCATACTGGAGAGCGAACCGGACGCACGGGACGATGCATCATTATGGGGACCGGAGGTCAGCTACCATTACTGGGGCGAGCCGCTGTACGGATTTTACAACCTGGATATTGACGAATATGTCATACGCAGGCACGCGCAGCTGTTGACGGACGCGGGCATTGACGGCATCGTGCTGGACTATTCAAACTATTGCGTCGACGGTGTGCACAGCGAATCCACGTACAGCCGGAAGGCGTTGACGATGCTGCTGAATACATACGCAAAGATCCGCGCCGAAGGCGGCAAAACTCCCGGTGTGGTGCTGCTGCTCACCTGGGACGCGTCGGTCAACGGCACGGCGCTCAAGCAGTTTTATAAAGATTATTATTCGAAACCGGAGTATTCAGACCTGTGGTTCCAGTGGGAGGGAAAGCCGCTGGTGCTGGGCCAGAGCGCGACCGTACCCTTTGAGATCATTAATTTCTGGACATATCGCAGGCCGTGGCCGCTTTATACGCCCGTTGACGGACCAAACGAGTGGTCGTGGCTCTCCAATTATCCCCAGCAGCCCGGATATACGGAAGACGATCCGGTCGAAATGGTGGCGGTGAGTGTTGCCCAGAACTGGTCCGAATCGCTGGATTTCATGAGCGCCACGGACGCCGAAGGGAATTATATTGCCCACGGCCGCAGTTACACATATGGCGGCAAAAACAAACTGCTCAAGGATCCCGTGAGCTCCGAGTACGGCAGCAAGTACGGCGCCAATTTCCAGCAGCA
>JAFZSK010000111.1 GCA_017620915.1 Clostridia bacterium
CCGGACCGTTTCGCTGGTGATAATGCACGGCCGCAGCCGCCTGGGCACGCTGATGATATTCCCTTCCATCTTCAAAGGCGAACATGTGAAGCACACCAAGCAGGTAGCCGTATTCACCGGGCACCATATAAAAGTTAGATTCAACGAACCGTCGCCCCTCCAGATCGACGGCGAGACGGTCAAAAACGTACTGGAATATTGCGTAGATTACGAGTGATCCGGTGTAAAACCGATTCTTAGATCAACACATAATAAAGGCCGGCCGCAATAACGCGCCGGCCTGTTTTTTGTTATTAACCGGAGCGCGGTTCAGAACCGTCTGCCGCCGCCGCTGAAGCTATGGCCGCCGGAAGAATGGTAGCCGCTGTGGTACGACGATCCGCCGGACCTGCCGCCCGAACTTGATGAACTGCTGATGAATGTTCGTGAAATATCAGTATTGAGCATTCGGTCGTCGGAACTGTTGACAACGAAAGATATCGGATTAAGGTATTCCGCGGCAGTGGTAGCTTTCGCGACAGTCTTCATTGATGCTCTGGCGGAAGACAGTGAAATACCGCCGCCGATCAATCCGATCAGCGAAGGAATAATGACCAGCGCAGCGATCTGCGCACCCGAAAGCGGAAGCCGGCCCTTCTTGATCAGTGTATTGAGCTGGTCAAAATACTTTTCAACGCCTGTAGCATAGTCTTTATTAACAAAGTAATTATATACTTTGTCCGACATCCTATCGACGTTTTTCTCGGTCATGTATTTTTCCGCTTTGCCCGTACCGTACGCTTCGAAACCGCTGTCGCCCGGTTCAAAACACAGGAAGAATATGATACCGCTGGAATCATCGCCCAGACCGTAACCGTTCATATCATAAAAATCAGTTGCGTATTTGATGTATCCCATGCCGTGATATGTGTTGTCCGTGAGCACAACAAAATCTATGCCCAGTTCCTGCCGCATTGACTCCAGCTTTTTGCTGAGGCGTTCGTATTCAACGGGGCTGAAAACGCCGGCGTTGTCCACGATCCGCGGCTCGGAGGGATCGTTATGATAAACGTCCGAATCCGAAAAATCCGGATCGTACCAGTCGGGCATGCTGTCGTCTTCAGCTTCCGCAAACGCAGGTATCACCAACAATGACAGCAGGCAGATCATGGAGATCAGTAATGCGCCGAAGGTTATAAATAAAAAACTAACGTTCCGCTTCATACCCATCACCCCATCAACCAGTAAAGAATAAACGCGGCGATCGCGGCAAGGATCAGGAACGGGATCCCGAAGTACAGCCACTTTTTACCCTTGCTGACCGGCAGTTCGCCGATGACTTTGCCGGTCTGGCCGTTGGCTGCGTAGTGGTAAGTTTTGCCGGCATATGTGCAGTCAAACAAATAGATCGGCAGCATCACGTATTTGACGGAAGAATCGTCCATTTGCATGCGGTTGTCCGCAACGCTAACATTCGAATACTGCGAGCAGGTACCTTTCATGATCTCCAGCAGACTGTTGTTGACCCGTTCGGTGACGCGAGGCAGATTCTCGTCCGGATCCGAATCGAAGCGCTCAGAAATAAAACCGGTCAGATAGCCGCTGTTGAACTCGGTCAGATCGGAATAATCAAAAGGTTCCAGCGAATCCATCAGTTCGTCCGGCATCTTCAGGCTGGCGTCTACCGGTATACGCTCGAAGGACATCTGTGCGTCGCGATCCAGCTCATAATGTGTAGTCTCAGTGATCCGGTAATCACCGGAAATGTAAGAACGGGCAGTGGAGCCTTTCAGTGTCATTCCGCCGTTCAGGTGGCAATTATACAGCCAGAAAGGTACATACAGGCCGCGTACCGCGTTCATTTTATTCTCATCAAAGAAGTGGAACGGCAAGAGCTTGCGGTTCTGATAAAACTTCTTTACGCTGGTAGACAACTGACCGGGCAGTATCTTAAACGGTATGATGGCGTTTGGCCGCAGCGAGGCGGTGACATTGTCCAGCAGAATAAGATTATTGTCGCAGTACGGACATTTGGCGGAAGCGACCGTAGCGCCGAGGATCACTTCCGCGCCGCAGGTCTGACACAGATACGATCTTTCCCCCGCCAGTTCTTCGCGCGTGAGCCGCTCTTTATATTTGCCCCAGTCAAATTCTTTGATCTTGTCTTCGGCCGCAGCGCCGGAGCCGGCGGAAGCATTGGCAGCGTCAGCGGCATTGTTAGCTGTCTGACCGGCTTCGGTCAGCAGATCGTTGACGTTAAATCTGCTGCCGCAATAGCCGCACACTACCATGCCGGTCTCGATATTGAACTCCAGCGTGGCGTTGCAGTTAGGACATTTATGTAAAAACATTTCGCTCATTAGTAAGGAATGCACCTCTTTCCCGACCGGATCAACGCTGATGCTCAGTCTCTTTCCGTCTGTATTGTATCATATCGACGCCGCTTATTCAATACCGCCGGGGGCAGACTTAGAACACCAAAGAGAACTAAGAAGATCCCGGAACAGTGACCTGTGCCGGGATCATTCATCGGTTATTCAGCCTGCCGGCTGATCGGAATATCAGTCAGCTATCAGCGCCCACTTTTCGTTGGCCTTTGTCTGCAGCTTGCCGAATGCGTCTTCTGCGGTAGCCTTACCGTTGACGACTGAAGCAATGACTTGGATCATCGCGTCGTTGCTGAAGATATCAGCGATCTCCTGCGGCGCCTGAGTGATTACGGAAGCCGGCTGAGTGCAATCGGTGTACATTACGAACACGTCAAAGTTCTTATCTTCCCAGTTGGTGCCTACGCCGTGCCAGAAGTCGTCTTCAGCAAGAGATTTGAGCAGCGGAACGTTGCCGCCGGTCTGGCTGTGGTACGCGCGCTGACCGTCTTCGGTAAGGAAGAACAGTGCGAACGCGGCCGCGGTATTAGGATTCTTGGTGCGGTTGTAGACCACATAACCCGTAGCACCGGTGGAAACGTTGTGGGTCGGGAATGCCGGGAACGGGCAGAAATCCCAGTCGATCTTCAGCTGATCATACGCGGTACCGAGTCTGGTAAGCCAGGTCATAGCGCCATAGGTCTTGAAGCAGACGTCTTTAATGTCGCCGTCGCCATCAGAGATCTTATACTTAAGCGCGGTGCTTACCTGACCGGCCATATCCTCGGGATAGAGCCAGCCTTCCAATATACCGTTGATCAGTTCGTTAACGCCTTCCATAACTTCGGTGCTGTCAACGATCGAGATTTTATGATTTTTGTTATCGATCCATTTACCGCCGAAACCGCGGAAGAACATCTGCCAGGTGTTGTGCCACCATACTTTCAGAGCAGCGCCGCAGCGGGTGATGGTGCCGTCATCTTCTTTGATAGTGATCTGCCGGCAGATCTGTTTGAAGTCTTCCCAGGGGGTAGCAACAGAATCATCAAAATCAACGATACCGGCTTCCTGCATAATATCTTTGTTGTAGATCAGAGCCTGCTCGCCGATCTTACGGGGCACCATATAAAGGCGACCGTCGATCTTGCCGCATTCGAGCGCGCCGGAATATACATTGCCCAGGTCGATATTCAGAGGCTTGATGTAAGAGTCAAGAGGCATCAGCGCGTTGTGGTTGTGCATGTAGTTGTTCGCGTCGTTGGCGTCGCACCAGAACACGTCGCCGATATCACCGGAGGCAATACGGGTAGGATACGTTGTTCTGTTGCTTTCCTCATAATTAACTTTCGTGCCGGGATAGACCTGCATGAACTTTTGAACGACCGCTTTGGGCGCCATAGCTTCTTCGGCTTTGCCGCTCTCGTTGTTTACCGTGAACAGTATCTGGCCTTTGATTTCAAGATCTTCTACCGTCTTATTCTGATCGACTTCGCCGGTCTGGACGGGGGCTTTCTTACAGCCGATAAGGCCGACGACGATGGACAATACGAATACCAGCACGCCGATCCGCACGATAAGTGATCTTTTGGTTTTGGTTGTTTTATTCATCGTGGATTCTTTCCTCCCTCGATTTTTTTTAATTATACCATTCTGTTTTATACAATTCAATATCCACGGGAAAATTTTACATAAGAATACTGTAAAATCTTCTTTGCTTACTTCTGCAGCGCCAGCAGTTTCTCATACGCGAGTTCCCAGTCGCCCGGATTCTCGGGCAGGTATTCAACGATCGGGAAGGAATTGCGGACTACTTAGCGCGCCTGATCCAGCGAACCGACTTCACCCAGCGAAATGAGCTGCGTAGAAAGATTGCCGATGGCGGTAGCTTCGATGGGACCGGCGTATACGGGGCGGTTGATCGCGCTGGCCGTGAAGCCGCACAGCGTCTTCTCTTTGCAGCCGCCGCCCACGATATGCAGCGCCGGGATCTTGTATCCGATTATCTGCTCCAGACCCTCGATCGCCTGCCGGTATTTCAGCGCCAGGCTCTCCATCACGCAGCGTACGATCTCGCCTTTGGTCTCCGGTACTTTCTGTCCGGTACGGGCGCAGTAGTTCTGCACCTTGACCGGCATATTGTACGGTTCGAAGAAGTCCGGCGCGTCCACATCGATAAGAGATGCGAAGGGTTTGGCTTCCCGGGCGCTCTGCTCCAGTTCGTCGAAGGAAACGTTCTCTCCGCGTTTCTGCCAGTATCTGCGGCACTCCTGGTTGATCCAGAGACCCATGATATTCTTGAGCAGCCGCACCGATTTGCCGAAGCCGCCTTCGTTGGTGTAGTTGAGATTAAACGTTGCGTCGTTAATAACCGGCTTGTCAAGCTCCACTCCCAGCAGTGACCAGGTGCCGGAACTGAGATACGCGGCTTTTTTGTCCGTAAACGGTACGGATACGACCGCCGAACCGGTATCGTGCTCCGCGACGGCAATGACCGGCATCGTGGTGATGCCCAGTTCAGAACAGATAGCGTCGCTGATGTTGCCCAGCTTCGTGCCGGCGGGAATGACCTCAGGCAGAATGCGGGGGTCAATACGTTTATCCAGCTTTCTGAGCAGATCGTATGCCCAGTTCCCCGCCACTGGATCATACATCATCGAAGTACTGGTGATCGTGTACTCGCAATATTTCTCCCCGGTCAGGAAGTAGTTGAACAGATCCGGCACGAACAGCAGCGTATCGGCAGCTTCCAGCAGCGGATCATCATTTTTTGCCATTGCCAGCAGCTGGAACAGCGTGTTGAATTTCATGAACTGAATGCCGGTGTAGCCGTATATCTCCCGGGCAGGAACGACTGCCGTGGCCGCTTCGATCATGCCGTCGGTACGGGTGTCGCGGTAGTGTACCGGGTTGCCCAGCAGCGCGCCTTTTTTGGAAAGCAGGCCGAAGTCAACGCCCCACGTATCCACGCCCATGCCGGCCAGCTGCTTGTGTCCCGCGTTGTACGTTTTAAGGATGCCCGTCTTCATCTCGTGGAACAGTCTCAGAAAGTCCCACGTAAATGTGTCGCGCATCATTACCGGATCGCTGGAGAAGCGGTGCATTTCTTCGAGAGACAGTTTACTGCCGTCGAATTTGCCCAGTATCGCTCTGCCGCTGCTGGCGCCGTAATCAAATGCTAATATTTCCATCTGTCACCCTCCTGTCAGATCGCTTTTGCGTGTGCGAGCAGGTATTTCTCTGCCTCGGCGTTCCACAGATAGTTGTGGCGCGCGCAGATCTCGTCCAGTTTCTTGAAGAGTTTGTTCTTCTTGCCCAGTTCCGCAAAATCGGAGATCGCGGTGAGCGGCAGATCGATATTCGTATAGATCAGTTTCTTCCCGCCTGGGATCTTGGGCAGGTTCAGCACGGTGTCGACAACCGCGTTGAGCCCGCCGATATGTGTGATCATTGACGCCGTGTTGAGCCGGCCGTCGCTCATCATTTCGAGGGACTCGATCATATCGTTCGTATTGCCGCCGCTGGTGCCGACCACGTGCGTCGAGCCGTAGTGCACGTTGTAGAAATTGAATTCCGCCATGAACGGCGCGGATTTCGGACCGGCAAAGAAGTTGAGGCAGCCGTCGCGGCCCAGCAGTCTGTCGCCCATTTCCACCACCGGACGCACCGGCGCGAACACCATTACGTCGTCGTAGCCCTTGCCGCCGGTGAGGCTCATAATGTACGCCTCGGCGTCGGGAGTAGTGGCGGTGTTGACGTAGACCAGTTTGACGCCGTTCTTCGCGGCCTCTTCCACCGTATAAATGGACGCGGCGCGGTCAAGTCTCGCCTGGTCGATATCGGTGACAACGAGCAGTCCGGGGCGCCGGTCGCAATGCATCGCGTAGTCGATCGCGCCGATGCCCATCGGTCCCACGCCGGCAAGGATGGCCATATTGCCGCCCTTAACGATACCCATTTTATGCGTGTATTTGCCGTTGGTAGTATGATACATGGCGTGATACGTGCCTACGATACAGGACATCGGTTCCGCCACGCTGCCGTAGAAGAACGCCTCGCCGGTATAGTTCAGCAGGCAGTTCATCTTCATGACTTCGTTCGGGATGACCACGTAAGTCGCGTCGCCGCCGATATACTTATACGAATAGCCGGGCGCCGCCAGAGACCCTTTATAGTTCAGCGCGGGCTGAATTGAGAATTTCTGACCGGGCTTGAATTTATCCGCCCATTTTTTACCGACTTCCACGATCTCGCCGCAGAATTCATGACCGACGATGACCGGGTTCTCGGCAATGTCGGCCGGAACACGCTTGTGCGCAGTCCCCTGCTCGATCGCTTTGTATGTAGACATGCAGACGCTGTCCGATATAATGTGGGCGAGTATCTCATCATCTTTAATAGCCGGAAGTTCGAACTCTTCGAGTCTCAGATCTTCCTTGCCGTACATTCTTACCGCTTTAGTTTTCATAGCCAAACCTCCAAAAATGATTTGTATTTGTATTGTACCACAATATACTGAAAATGCAAGGAAAAAAGCATTGTCAGCGAATGCGTTCTATACGGCATTCCGCCGCCCGGTGACCGTCCGTCTCCGTGACCCGGATCAGATAATCGCCGTATTCGAACGAGTCGCCCGCTTCCGGTACGCGACCCAGCATTTCCATGATCCAGCCGCCTAGCGAAACGTTTTCCGAACTGATCTCCAGACCGAAGCGTTCGGCAAAATCCTCAAGTTTCGTAAGACCGTTCGCGGTCCACACGCTGTCGCTCTCGGTTTTGATTTCTTCGGTCACTTCGTCGTGCTCGTCCCAGATCTCGCCCACCAGTTCCTCCAGGATATCTTCCATCGTGACCAGTCCCGAAGTGCCGCCGTATTCGTCCACAACGATGCATAGATGCGTCTGCTGCTTTTTCATCAGTTTCAGCACTTCGCCGAGTTTTTCACCGCTCTCCGCAAACACCGGCGGCTTCCGGAGCTCGTTTACCGGTGTTTTTGAAATACCTTCCGAGGTGAAGAAATCTTTGCGGTTCAGTACTCCCACGATGTGGTCCAGGTCGCCCTCGTACACCGGCAGCCTCGACAATCCGCTCTCGGTGAATACGGCTGCTATCCGCTCCGGTTCCCAGTCGCTGCCTACGGCTTCCATATCGGTGCGGTGGGTCAATATCTCCCCCACGGTAGAATCCGCAAACTCCACGGCTTTGACCAGCAGTTCGCCTTCGGAGCGGTCAATTGCTCCCTCCTTCTCCACTTCCTCCAGCATCAGCAGCAGCTCTTCCTGGGTGACGTTTTTGTTGTCCCTCCCGCCGAACAGTTTGCCGATGAGTTTTTTCCATTTGGAGAACAGGAAATTGACCGGCTTAAGTATCACGCAAAGCGCTCTGAGCATAGGCGCCGCGAAGACCGCAAACTTTTCCGGATGATCTTTGGCGATGCTTTTGGGCGTTATCTCGCCGAAGATCAGGACAATAAGCGTTACCGCCGCGGTGGATACGGACGGGCCCGCTCCGGTCCCCAGCCAGCGCACGAACAGCACCGTGCCGGCGGACGCGAGGGCAATATTCACCAGGTTGTTGCCCACCAGAATGCCGGAGATCAGGCTGTCGTAATCGTCCGACAGTTTGACCGCCAGCGCCGCGCGGCGACTGCCTTTTTCGGCCATGAGCCGAAGCCGGTTGCGGTTCAACGCGGAATACGCAGTCTCGGACGCGGAAAAAAAGGCGGAACACAGCAGACAAAACACAATAATGATCGTTTCAACCATTATCCGCACCTCGCTCCGCTATGTTCCGTTTTTGATAGTATTTGTATCGTACGAGGCCCCGCCGGGCCTCCGTCATCTGAAGTACTGTCCATTATATCAGCCGAATAAACCCTTTACTTTGCCTGCCAGTCCGGAAATACCGCTCCCGCCGGCCAGCGATTTTGTGACCTGATCGGTAACGTTTTTGAGCTGATCTGCGGGCAGCTTGACGCCTGCCACTTCTTCGACGGTCTTAGCTGGATCTTTGGCGAACTTGGCGGCAATGTCCTTGTCGTTCTTTACCTTGTTGACTACGTCGGCAACGATCTTCTTAATATCCATTATAATAGCCTCCTTTATTTCGGTTAGTGTCTGATTGTTACTTACTGTTTTGCACGCGATTCAGATCCCGCAGCTGCTGCCGAATTCGGTGAAGTGCGAAGTGCACGGGCCGGACTTGGTGAACATAATGCTGAAGTCCGTTGTGCCTGAAGTACGCGCCAGTTTGAGCACGATGCGATTGTTACCCCGCTTCAATTTTATGTGCTTGCGATGCACATTTTCAGGCGTCCAGTGCTCGGTATTGTCGCTGTACGCGATCAGGTCGCCGTTGATCCAGAGTTTGAAGGCGTCGGAATGACCGATCTGCAGGCACGCTTCAACTTCTTCCGGGACGAACAGATCCCGCAGCATATACACCACGCAAGGCATCGAGTTGCTCATGAAGTCTTCAAAGCGGAACCGGTCGCCGGTGATATACGCCAGGAACCCCTGATATTTGGGATCCTGCAACAATCGGTCCGGGAGAACCGCGCCGCCCAGCAGCTGGTCTTCGAGATACTCCTTTTCCCAGTCCGCTTTCATGTTCAGGTGGAACTGCCGCATTATCGTAAGTGCGTCGTCTTCCGTCTTCGCGCCGCCCAGTCCGGCGTAATAACTCTCTTTCGCCTTCGGCGGTGCCACGTATGTCTTGTTTTCCCAGAACGGTCCGTATACGCGCCACACCTGGTCGCCTACGAAACCAAAATAGAAATCGTGGGTATCGCCTTTCTTGAGCGTGACGTTCACTTTCAAGAGATTTTTCTCCATCAGGACCGGAATATCTTTGGCCGCGCTGACAGTAAATATCAGTTCGGGTTTCATAAGACCGAATCTGAAGTGCTGAGACTGCGGCTTTACGGTGATGCCTTCGGGGGCTGTGATCGATACGGTGCCGCCGTCGCGCATGTTGTACACCGGTATCAGCCGGATCTTGATCTGTTTTACGTCACCCGGCCGGATCGAAGGTTTGCCGTCGGAGTAAGTAAACGACACTTTTACAGGGAAGCGCGGTTTCGGCGGTATCGAAGTGGGCAGATCCTGCGGCACATCTTTAATGTCGTACTTGCTGTTCTTTTTGCTGAACAGCACAGATGCTTTGGCAACGTCTTCCGCCAGATCTTTCACGCTGTACGAACGGCGAGTGATGGTCGCCCCCAGCTTGTAGGTCTGGTCCGGAATGCTGTATTTGGTCAGGATGGCGTTGCCCCCGAGCCGGATGCCCAGCAGCGCGCCGACGGTGGCGCATGTGCAGTCAGTGTCGAAGCCGCAGTTGAGCGCCATCATGGTAGTCGTGGTCAGGTCCTCGCGGCCCAGCAGAAGCGCGGAGATGATTATGGACAAATTCTGGAACATATTGGTGCAGTCGCTGTGACCGTAATCTCGCAGCACGCGGCTGAACACGGCGTCAATGTCTGCGTACTTGTCGCACCACTCCAGCACTTTGCCGATAAAGGCGTAAAATTTTGAGTTGTTGTCAATAAACGAAAGCGATTTGATTATCAGTTCGCGGATGGAGATGCGCTCGTTGAACGCCATTGACTCCATCGCCGCCAGATACTGCTCCGCGATGATGGATTCGCCGTCGTGATCGAGGCAGCCGTCTTTAGCCGCCAGTGCCGCTGCCATTTTCGGGTTCCACGGCGCCAGACACGCCCAGATCTCGGAGCGGATCGGACAACCCATACCTTCGTGATAAAACGAATTGTTGAATTTGCCGGTAAACGGCGGTTTAAGTCCGAGTTCGAAGTTTTTCTTGAATGTCGCGTACTCACCGGGCGACGGCGGGTATTTCTCATAAAACGCCTTGGCCAGATCCAGCGAGGTAAAATCGGGGCCGTTCTGTTCGATCACATCCAGCCACAGCACCTGGAGGTCCAGGTCGTCGTTGGGCAGCATTTCCGCGAACAGTTCGGGCGTGAACTCCACGTCCATCTTCCCTTTATAGCCTTCGTACGGGGCACCGATCGTGCCGCAGATGCATTTGCCCAGCCAGCAGCCGTACACTTTGTCGATAAAATCATTCCATCTGTGTGCCATCAGAATCAACCTTTCGGGAGTGATTACTATTATGCCTGATTTTATCACAAACGCCGGGTCGATGGCAATACGGAAAAAACCGCTCAGCCGATCCTAAACCAGGCGCCGAATTCGGGACCGTTCCAGTCCTTGCCCGTGCTCGCGTAGTCGGTCAACGTAACGGTGTTGCCGCCGCGGCCGGTAAATGTTCCGCGAAGCCGTTCACCGCAGATCTCCCATTTTGCTCCGGCTAAAGCATCCGGCTCAAAGGCATCTGCGAGGAAAACCGGATCCGTTCCAGCCGGAACACCTTCCGCAGTGGCTGCCATTGTCACGACGCCGCGTCGTACGCAAATGCGCTCTTCGGCCGCGGGATCCTGCACGAATTCCGCGTCGCCGACTTTTTCCGTACCGTAAAGCACCGGACGAACGAGCTCGGTGCGCAGATCAAAACTGACGCGGAGTCTGTCCCCCTGTTTAAACCGTCCGGTCACTTTAACGATACCGTCACGACTTTCGTCCACACTAAAGGCGTCTTCCGCGCAATCCGAAGCAGGAAGTGTCAGCCCGTACTTCCGGACGCAGGACGGGATACGCAATGAAACGGAGAAAAACGCGTTGTCCGCGCCCGCCGCATCAATATCAGTAAAAGCAAGCTCAATATTGCCGCCGAACGGATAGTCAGTATTAATAACGGCGCCGATGCGCGTATCGTCACGAAGCGTCAGTTTCAGCTCGCCCGGAAAATAATGCACGAGGTCAAAACCGTCCTCCCCCGCGCGCACCGCGGACAATCCCGCCACCGCGCCTCCCAGGCTCCCGATGCACGCGCAGCAGCCGTAATAATGGTTGCCGGGCATGACCATAAACCCGCCGATCTTTTTGCCGCGCCGCCCCACGGTGAGCGGGCTGTAGCTGTCGAAAGGCAGGAAACCGACATTGGCCCCGGGCAAAAGCGCCGCGAGCCCGGATTCCGTCTGCTTTTTTGTATTGAGCGCGCCAAGGTACGCGTTGTAGAACGAGACCTCCACGGCGTCGGCAAAACGGTTGTCCCCCGTCTCCCGGTACAGCCGGGAGAAAAATTTCATAAAAGTTACGGTGACGCAGGTCTCCTGCGCGATCTCGCACACGCCCGCGCTGCTTTGACGCCACGACGAATGGTCAAACAGTTCGTGCGTCGTACCGCCCGATCCGATCACGGTGAAGTCCGTTTCCAGCACACGCCGCCCGAATTTATACACGGCTTCGGCACGCTCGCGGTCGCCGACACACAGCGCATATTCCAGGAGTCCTTCCATGCAGGATACCATCTCATACGCCTTGGTCACGGGATACTGATACGGGGACAGGCGATCCTCAGCGGCGAGGCGGAAAATGTTGTCGCCGTCGATGCCGCCGCAGTTGGCAATATGCTTCGCAAAGGCCAGCAGTTCCGGATCTCCGGTCAATTTATAATACAGCACCACCGGTTCCAGTATTGACGACGAATTCAGCCCGCGCCACCACTGTGACGTGCGTGTGATCGGTATCTTACCTTCCTCCGCGGGTCCGACGACGCGCATTATGGCGTTCAGCTGACGGAGCGCGTTGTCCCGCACGCGGCGCTTCAGGTCGGGGTCAACGCAGATCTCCATGTAATAGAACATGCCCAGCAGCACGTATTTGCGCGCCCACATATCCCAGCCGCGGTAATCCTCTCCGGCACGGTAGCTGGAAATCACGCCGTCCGGGCGCTGCGCGGTCAATATATCCTCTATTGCCTCCGTCAGCACCTCGTACAGTTCCGGGTCCCGGGTGAGCGCGTACGTGAAACAGCCTCCGCGCATCATTTTGCCGAAATACTCGCCGCGCCAGCCCAGATTGTCCGAATCCAGCCCCAGGCGGAACATCGATACGAAATCGCGCCACAGATCGCGGCGTAGCAGCTGATTGTCCAGAATGAAGCGTTCGGCGGTTCCAAGCATGCCATTTAGCGGAAAAGAGCTGATATTATTATCGATCAATGTCACTCTGCCGTTCATTTTATCGTTTTGACTGTTTAAGTAATTGTTTCCTGCCATATCATCACATCGCAAATCATTAAAAAAGGCCATCCGAACGCAAGCGTGAGGATGGCCGTCATAAACCGAGATTATCTAATCAGAAAAGATCAGAGCAAACCGCCCATCGAACCCATACCGGAGTTGTAGAACAAGTTGACCGCCTGGATATCAGCAACGAGACCGGCAACGATGCATACCGGAATAAACGCCAGGAGCATCGCGCAGATGAACGCCATAACGGGCTTCTTATCAAACGCGGCCAGACCGCAGAATCCTTTATAAAGCAGTACAAGTGAAGCGATGGCAGCGCAGCCGGTCAGGCAGGCAGCAAGAGGCCACCAGACGAGCGCAAGCACCATGCTGAGCAGGAACGCAATTGTGAGCGGCAGCGAAGCGGCGGCAACAGCATTGAACACACCGGAGAACCGAACGTCCTTCTTAAGGAACACTTTAACTACAAGGTAGAACGCGAGGCAGATGGCGAAGAAAGCAAATGCGCCGATAAGGAAGCTCCACAGGAGACCGTATCCCCAGGAGTAATTCTCAGCAAAATCGCGAGCAGATTCTCTAATGCTCTTACGGGCGTCGGCATCGAGTTTCTGGTCAAAAGCTTTTGCAAGTTCCCGGGCCATTTTCATCATTGAGCCGCGCATGACGCGAGACAGCGTCGTACGGACGACCGTAGGAACCGCGAACATGAACGAAATGATCGCAAGCGCCGCGAAAATGATCCAGGAAAGGCCCTTGCTTTGAGCCGCTTTTTCGACAGCCTCAACAGGTTTGCCGGTGGCGTAGCCTTTAACAGTGCCTAAAGTATCTGTGATGATCGCGGGAGCGGCGCCAGCTTTGGCTTTGCCGGTAAGGTTATTTCCGCAGCCGGGGCAGAACGTGGTTCCTGGTTCTAATTTTCTGCCGCACTTGGGGCAGAAAGCGGGAGTTTCGGGAGCAGCTTCTTCCGCAGGAGCGGCGGCAGGCAGATCACTTCCGCACTTCGCGCAGAAGACAGCATCGTCGCTGCATTCTGTTTGACATTTAGGACATATTTTCATAAGAAAACCTCTTTTCGGCCGCAGCGCGGCAAATTTTAGCTTTTCAGCTATTTTGATTCTACCCCAACGGGCACTTAAATGCAAGCATTATTTTTATGCCGTATAATTATGTACAACAATTTGCCCTCGCCGGAACATCAGGAACGGGTGCAGAAAGCGCGGGCATTGCCGCAGGAGATCGCCTCAAGGAGCGCCTTCGCGTCGCCGTAATATTCTCCCCTGTCCACCCAGCCGGCCACCAGGTCGCAGGCGATCCGGCGGAAATAATCATGCCGCACGTATGACAGAAAACTGCGCGAATCCGTGAGCATGCCGAAGAAGGACTTGAGCTGGCCCTGACGCGCGTATATCTCCAGCGTATCCCGAATACCGGCCGGATGATCGCAGAACCACCAGGCCGCGCCGCAGCGCACGCCGCGGAAGCTTCCGGCCACCACGCACAAAGGTTCGATAGCCGCGGGATTGAGCGAATACACGATCATTTCCGGGAGCGCGGATCCGGAATCCAGTGCGTCCAGCAGATCGGCGATCTGGCGCAGCGGCACCGTGTCCGCCATAGTATCGCCGCCGCAGTCCGGCCCGGTGCGTTCAAACAAACGGGTGTTGACGTTGCGCATAACCGCGATATGCAGCTGCAGCAGCACGTTGTAATCGTGGCAGAGTTTGCCCAGGAACAGGTACATATCCCACAGGAACGCGCTGTAATCCTCCGGCGCCACGGCTTTTCCGGCGAGAGCGGAAAGAAACGCGTTGTCCGCGCTGCAGGTTTTTCTGCCGCGGCCGCACTTTCCGGGCTTCTCCGGGAAATACGGAATGCCAATGTCGGCAAAACGGCAGCCCATTCCGCAGAAGAACTGCATACGGCGTTCCAGCGCCTCTTTGAGAGTGGAAAGATTGAATATCTCCGCGCCGCACACATCGCCCAGGTGCTCGATATAGCCCTTAAATCCATCCGGCGAACCGATTCGGTTAAGCAAGAGTACCCGGTCCGGGCGAAACGCGGGCGTAACGCGCAGATCGGTCAGATTGGCGTTTTTCAGCAGCCGGTGGTATTCCAGACTGTCCGCCGGATCGTCGGTGGTGACGACAAGGCGCACGCGTTCTTTCTCGAGGATCGAGCGCGGGGACAATTTTCCTTCCGCAAGCCGCGCGTTGGCCTCCGCCCGGATCGCGGCGGCGTTGTCCGCGGTCAACGGCGTTTCTATCCCGAAAAACTCGCTGAGTTCCATGTGCGTCCAGTGGTAGAGCGGATTGCCCGCCGCCCCTTCCAGGGCGCCGGCGTAGGCGCCGAACCGTTCTTCGTCGGATACCGCCGCGCCGGTCAGATGACCGGTGATCAGTTCTTCCGGCACACCCGCGGAACGCATCAGCCGCCATTTGTAATGATCCGCGTCCAGCATCACATTGGTGATATCCGAAAACGGCTTGTCCTCCCAGATCTCCCGGGGCGACAGGTGGCAGTGATAATCATATATCGGCAGCTCG
>JAFZSK010000112.1 GCA_017620915.1 Clostridia bacterium
CCCGCGCCGAGCTTTTTCTGGACGAATTTGTTGGCAACGAAATACAGGACCAGCAGCACCAGCGCGGCGTCAACCAGAAGGTAGCTGCCGAGGAGATTGCCGCCCGCAAGACCGGTCAGAATAACGCTCATGATGATCGCTCCTATGGAGATAAGGAAAAATGGAGATGAGGGGAGTCGGACCCCTGTCCGAAATTTTATCTTCGTCAACTTCTACAGGCTTAGGCTGCCATTTGGATTTCCCCCGCGCGAGCCCCGACAGCCGGGGTCAGGCACAAAGTAGCTTCATAAGTACAACGCGGGCGCAAAGCTTTGACCGCGCCGTTCTCCGATTTGACCTCCATACGGACAGGGCCGAATTGGTGACGCCGCTGACTCCCGGCTCGGCGACCGGCAGGGCGACGAGACTGCCGTCAGGCAGCCTGAAGTGCTAATTCGTCGTTAGCGTTTAATTTTAAGTTCCCGTTTTTTTAAGAGGCCAACGGGACCCTCTGCCTGCGGCGGACGCTCCAAAAACCCCGTCGAAACCGGTACATCCCCATGTGCCGTTGACCGCCGTCCGGTACCGTCCGGTCAACTCCGCGCGGCTGATTATCCGCGCAGGCGCTATTATGCCACATCTTTGCGGAAAAATCAACTGGTTTCCGGCGGCGCCGCCTTGTGCGGAGGCCGCAATTCCATCTTTTGTCAATTGTGGCCTCCCAAACGAGAAAAAGCGGAGGCCGCAATTCCTCGTTTTACCAATTGTGGCCTCCCAAACGGGAAGAAACGGAGGCCACAATTCCTCCTTTTGCCAATTGTGGCCTCCCAAACAGGGAAAAGCGGAGGCCGCAATTCCTCGTTTTACCAATTGTGGCCTCCCAAACAGGGAAAAGCGGAGGCCGCAATTCCTCGTTTTACCAATTGTGGCCTCCCAAACGAGAAAAAGCGGAGGCCGCAATTCCCTCTTTTGACAATTGTGGCCTCCACTATACGCCCTGCGAAGCCGAGTGAATGGCAAAGCATTTCCCCCTTGCCCCGTTCCCCTGTATCGTGTTACAATTGTCACGGTATTTCAGTTGCCGCGTTGCGGGCGAGACCCGTGCGGCCGGGGAGGAAAATATGATAAGAGTTGGTATCGTAGGAGCGCGCGGATTGTCCGTGGTGGGAGCGATGAAGGCGATGCCGGAGCGGGTGAAAATCGCCGCCATGTGCGACCTGGACGAAGGCGCGCTCGCCGAGGCAAAAGCGTTCATTGAAAAGGACAACGAAAACGCGGACGGCCTCAAACTGTTCCGCATTTACGACGACATGATCGAGCACGGGGATATTGACGCCGTGATCATTTCGACGCCAATGCAGTGCCACGTGCCCCAGGCGATCACCGCGCTGCAGGCGGGGAAGCACGTGATGTGCGAAGTGACCGCCGCCGTCACGATGGACGAGCTCTGGTGGCTGATCGAAAACGTGGAAAAGTCCGGCAAAATATACATGTACGCCGAAAACTACTGCTACATGCCCGAGTGCCAGATCGTGCACGCCATGGTCAAAAAAGGCATGTTCGGCGAGCTGTACTATGGCGAAGGCGAGTACACCCACGACTGCACCTCGCTGCGGAACTGGCACGGCAAGACCGGCTGGCGCTCGTACTGGCAGATGGGCACGCGGGGCTCGTTCTATCCCACCCACTCGCTGGGCCCGGTGATGCGGTGCTTTGATGACGACCGGATCGCCGCGATCGCCTCTTTCTCCCCCGGCAACCACAACCCGTACGGCCTGCGCAACGACGACCTCACCCAGACCATGTGCGTGCTGGAGAGCGGAAAGCTGGTCAAACTGCGCGTTGACACCATCTCGCCGCGGCCCCACGCCATGGCGTACTACCAGATCCAGGGCACGAAGGGCTGCTACGAGGCCAACCGGTTCGGCGGCGAGGGCATGATCGCCATTGCCACCGACGCGGATCCCAACGGCTATTCCCAGTGGAAGCCGCTATCAGAGTTCAAAGAATATCTGCCCGAACGCTACCGCAGCGGCGCAGGAGCCAATGCCGGCCACGGCGGCGGCGACTACTACATAGTGGAGGATTTCATCCGGGCCATCGAGGACAACGTGCAGCCCGAGCTCAACGTATACAAAGCCGCCGAATGGACGTCTGTGGCGCTGCTGTCGCAATTGTCCGTCACCAACGGAGGCAAACTGCTGGAAGTCCCCAAATTCCGTCCGAACATGAGCTGGGCGGAGAAACGCATCAAGCTCTGAACGCCGCGCTATTTTTAAGGAGGCCATATGTCCGAATTTCGCATCGTCAACGCACACCTCACGCTGGACGCCGCTCCCGAGCTGTTCCGCTACGTGTTCACGCTCCCCGACGGCAGCGCGTGGTCAATGACCAAACGCCCATTCATCCGCTTCTCCGACGGCAGTGAATTGCCCTTCCCCGCCCCGGAGACCGCCGAAGCGTACCGGTCCGGCACCTTTGACGGCATCAAATGCGTGTACACCGGCTTCGGCGGCGCGCACAACGGGCTCCGCGCGGTTGCCCACGTCAAACTCGACCGCACCACCGGCGACGTACTCTTCACGCTGAACCTCACCGGCGACAACAAATGCGAGATCCACCGCGTCTCCTTCCCCGCGCCGCTGGATTTCGGCGCCGAACCGGGTCACGGCTACACGGTGCTGCCGCGGATGCACGGCACGCTGATCCCTGCCGGCGAACCGATCAAGATCATGGACGGCCAGATCTACGAGCGCGACGGCTACATGCCATTGTTCGGCCAGGTGCGGGACGGTTCAGGCTACGCCGCGATATATGAAACGCCCTTTGACGCCATGTACGAACCCGATGGCGACCGGGTCGCGCCGCTGTGGCGCACTTCTCTCGGTAAGCTGAATTACCCGCGCAAAATGCGCTACTGCTTCCGCACGGACTGCGACTACAACGTGATCGCCAAATGCTACCGCGCATACCTCAAAGAGCGCGGCATGCTGGTCACGCTGCGGGAGAAATTTGACCGCAACCCGAAAGCCGAGCGCATCGTCGGCGCGCCGGTGCTGCATTCGTGCATCGCGGTGCATATTGTCCCCGAATCCCATTTCTACGACCCGGATGACCCTGCCAACAACGACCACTGGACCACCTTCGACGAACGGGCGGAGGAACTGCGCGCATTGAAAGCGCGCGGCCTGGACAAAGTATACACCCACTACGACGGCTGGGGCAGCCACGGTTACGACAACCTCCACCCCTCCCCGTTCCCGCCCCACGAAGCCGCCGGCGGCGCCGAGGGCATGAAGCGCCTCGCCGATACCTGCCGCGAGCTGGGATACATTTTCGGCATCCACGACCAGTACCGCGACTGCTACTACGACAACCCGGATTTCCGGCTGGAGGAAGCGGTCACTTATGCGGACGGCGGCCACCCGTTCCACGATTTCTGGAACGGCGGCAAGCACACGTTTCTGTGCTCCGAATTCGCGCCGGATTACGTGCGGCGCAATTATGATCAGTTCGAACAGCTGGGGATCAATGTAGAAGCAGCGTATCTGGACGTGTTTTCAGTGGTGGAAATGGACGAATGCTTCCATCCGGATCATCCGGTCACGCGGGAGCAGTGCGCGCGCAACCGCCGCCACGCGCTGGACATTCTGACCGATCGCGGCATCATCCCATCCTCCGAAGAAGCGCTTGACTGCATCATCCCGTCGCTGATCCTTTGCCACCACGCACCGTTCTGCGTGGAAGAACTGGGCAGCTACACATCGAAAGCCGTGGGCGTGCCGATCCCGCTGCTGAGCCTGGTGTACCACGACTGCTTCATCGTGCCGTGGATCGGACTTCCGGGCGAGCGGGGCGGCTGGTGCGTGCCAGTGGATGATTGTCCGTATACGTACGCGATGCTGTACGGGCAGCCGGTGTATTGTCCGGGCGACGCTTCCGTCGAAGATATCAAGGCGGTCAAGGCCGCCTGCGACAACGCCGCGCGCCTCACCCACTGCGAGCTGGTCCGCCACGAGTTCGTGGACGGCAACTACCGCATCCAGCGCACGACCTTCTCCGACGGCACAATAATAACGGCCAACTTAGACACTTGCGAAGTCTCCGTTGACCGCTAACTTGTAACTTAAAACTTAAAACTTAAAACTTATAACTTAAAACTGCTTAAACGCCAAACATCAGCTGCGCGTACGTCGGAAGCGGCCAGCGGCGGTTGTCCGTAAGGGTCTCCGCCTCATCCGCGGCGGCGCGCAGTTCTTTCATGGCGGGCAATACGTTGTCCCGGATGCGCAGGCTCTGTTCGGTGATATCTTTGCCGCCGTGCGCGTAGTCCGCGGCCTCCTGCAGTTTGGCCGTACCCTCCACCATCTTCGTGAGCAGTTCGGACAGGCGGCGCGCCGTGGAGCGTTCGTAGGTGTTGTCAACGCCCAGCTCCGCCTTTGACAGCGCGTCGTTGGTGAGCGTCGTGCTGAACGCCGACACCGCGGGCATGATGTCGCGGCGGGCCATTTCCAGCATCGTGGCGGCTTCGATATTGACGATATTCACATAATTTCCCAGCAGGATCTCGTAGCGCGACCGCAGCTCTGCCTCGGTGAACACTTTCTGCTCCGTGAGCATCCGCACGTTCTTCTCGTCCAGGATATGGGGCATGCAGTCCGGCGTCGTGGGCAGATCTGACAGGCCGCGGCGATGCGCTTCGGCTTTCCATTCGTCATCGTAGCCGTTGCCGTTGAAAATGATGCGCTTGTGCGCCTTGATCGTGCGTTTCAGCAGGTCGTGGAGCGCGTCGGCGAAATTGTCCGCCTGCTCCAGCTCGTCCGCGTATTGACGCAGCGATTCGGCCACGGCGGCGTTCAGCATGATATTGGCGCAGGCAATGGAATTCGACGAGCCCAGCATGCGGAACTCGAATTTGTTGCCCGTGTACGCGAAGGGCGAAGTGCGGTTGCGGTCGGTGGTATCGCTGAAGAACGCGGGCAATACCGGCACGCCCAGCGCCATCTCCCGCCGGCCCACGCCTTTGTACGGCACGTCGTTTTCAATGGATTCCAGCACTTCTGTAAGCTCCGTGCCCAGAAACACCGATATGATCGCCGGGGGCGCTTCGTGGAGGCCGAGGCGGTGGTCGTTGCCCGCGGTGGCCACAGATATTCTCAGCAGATCCTGATAATCGTCCACGGCCTGTATCACCGCGCACAGGAACAGCAGGAACTGCGCGTTCTCGTGGGGCGACGCGCCGGGCCGCAGCAGCCGGATGCCGTCGTCCGTGTCCATGGACCAGTTGTTGTGCTTGCCCGAGCCGTTGACGCCCTCGAACGGCTTCTCGTGCAGCAGGCACACCAGCCCGTGTTTCGCGGCCACGTTCTGCATCACTTCCATCGTGAGCTGGTTGTGGTCGGTGGCAATATTCGTCGTAGTAAATATCGGCGCCAATTCATGCTGTCCGGGGGCAACTTCGTTGTGCTCTGTCTTGGCCAGCACGCCCAGCTTCCACAGTTCTTCGTCCAGTTCCGCCATGTAGGCGGCAACGCGCGGCTTGATCGCCCCGAAATAATGGTCGTTCAGTTCCTGCCCCTTGGGCGCCCGGGCCCCGAACAACGTGCGGCCGGTGAACTTCAGATCCGGCCGCCGGTCATACAGGCGGCGGTCGATCAGGAAATATTCCTGCTCCGCGCCGGCGGAGGAATTGACGTATTTGGAAGTGGTGTTGCCGAATAATCTCAATATGCGCAGCGCCTGCCGGTTCAGCGCGTCCATGGAGCGCAGCAGCGGCGTCTTTTTATCCAGCGCCTCTCCCCCGAAGGAGCAGAACGCGGTGGGAATGCAGAGCGTATTGTCCTTGATGAACGCGTACGATGTGGGGTCCCAGGCGGTGTAGCCGCGTGCCTCGAAAGTAGCTCTGAGGCCGCCCGACGGGAACGACGACGCGTCCGGCTCGCCTTTGATCAGCTCTTTGCCCGAAAACTCCATTATAACGCCGCCGCCCGGGGCTTTGGCGATGAAACTGTCGTGCTTTTCCGCGGTGATGCCGGTAAGCGGCTGGAACCAGTGTGTGAAATGCGTGGCGCCCAGTTCGATCGCCCAGTCTTTCATTGCCTCCGCCACCGCGCTGGCCACGTTGGGATCCAGCCGCGCGCCTTCGTCAATGGTCTTCCTGAGCTTCGCGTACACGTCCGGGGAGAGACGCTCCTTCATCACCCGATCGCCAAACACCATACATCCGAAATAGTCCGAGATCTTTTTCATAAAGCGGCCCGCCTTTCGAGTATTTTTATACACTTTAAGGCGGGCGATGTCAAGTTATATTATTCTGCTTCGTCCTCGCTCAGATAGCCTGCCAGTTCGGCGTACTGCCGGAGCGCGCGGCGTACGAGGCCGCTGTCCTTCTCATTCCGGAGCGTCTCCGCCAGTTCCGCGGCTTTGAACGCTTTTTCCAGATTGCCCGTGAAGCGGGGTTCCGCGCTCACCGCGAATTCCTGCTCGGCATGGCCGCCGTCCAGCAGCTCGCAGCGCACTGAGAGCGTGCAGAGTTCCGACGCGTTGTCCACGTTCTCTCCCGACCCCCCGTATTTGAGCGGCTTGGTCTCCCGGCCGGTATCGCCGAAGTACAGTTCGTAGCAGGCAACGCACTTGTCGCCGCTGCCGAAGGGTTCGGACTCTACCGTATCATCGCGGAAATCCTCCGCCGCCAGCGCACGGTTCTCGAAGCCCAGCAGCCGGTAGCCTTTCACCGCCGCGGGATTGAATTCCACCTGCGCCTTCACGTTCTTGGCGATCGGGTACACCAGCGCCTCATAGCGGTCGCGCAGCACGGTCTCCGCATCTTTGACACTGTTGATCACGTAGTAGTTGCCGTTGCCGTTCTTCGCCAGCGTCTCGAGCTTGTCGTCCTGCAGGTTGTACAGCCCGCAGCCGATGGCCGAGTAGTACACGCCGCTCTTTTTCTTGTTCTCGATCAGATCTTTCAACTGGCCGTTCTGCGTCACGCCGAAGTTCAGGTCGCCGTCGGTCACCATGATCACGCGGTTCAGGCCGCCGTCCGCGAAGTTCTCCACCGCGATGTCGTACGCCGTCTCGATGCCCCGCGAGCCGTTGGTGCAGCCGCTGATATACATCTTGTCCAGCTGCTTGATCACGTACTCGATGTCGTGTTTCTTGTTTTTGGTCATGCCGTTGATGAACACGTGGTCCACGTCCGAATACGTCACGATGCTCAGCTTGTCGCCGTCGTTCAGCCGCGCGAACACGGTGGCCAACGCCATCCGGATCTGCATGGTCTTCGACGACATGCTGCCCGAGGTGTCAATGAGCAGCACGATGTTCTGCTTCGCCGGCAACGTCTTTTTGCCCGCCAACCCCAGGAACAGGAACCCTTTGTCCCCTTTCCGCCGGAGCTCCGCGGTCAATTCGAACAGCCCGCCGTTTTCAGCCTCCGGCGCGTTCAGCTCGTACTCCAGGAAGTTGAGCAGCTCTTCCGTCCGCACCATGTCGTGTACGGTACGCGTGTAGCGCTCGTAATTGCCCAGCAGCACGGTGGCCGCCGCGGTGTTGTTCGTGGTCCGGAACGTGGAGAGCGGCGAATTTGCCACGTCTTTGATCCGGCTGTCCTCGAAGCTGTCGTACGAGTCCCAGCGCACGTCCTCGATATTCGGCATGCCGCTCTCGCACTCTTCCACCATTTCCGGTGCCTCCGCCACCGGCATTTTCGCCATCATCGTAAAGTTTGCCTGGGCGCTCATCGCCGGACTGCTCATCGACGGGGCCGCACACATATCATACATTGCCTGTCCCGCCGCGGGCACCGGTGCGCCGCCCATCATGCCGTCCATCGGCGCGGACATTTTCACGCGCCGCGAACTTTTGGACAACGTCATAGCTCTGAAAACATCATTTCTGTACGGTCTCTCAAACGTTAGCGCGCAGATCAGATCCGCCTCGCGCTCCGTATACCCCAGTGACAAATAGTATTTCTTCTCCTGCGTAAATTCTTTTTTCATCGTCAATTCCCTCCTGAAAAATATCTGTGTCTCCCATCGGACAATGCCATTATATCACGTTTTCTCGCCCCGTGGTCGTTTGGCAAGCGACATTTTGAAATTCTCCATCCGGGCGAGTCAACTGTAAATCTGCGCTATTGATTCGGCGTTGCCCCTCCTCTATAATGAGCGTGCGCTCCGGAAGCGAAACACGATCAAACGACCAATTATGATCAGGAGGACGATAAAATGGATCTGGGAAAGAAAATAAAGCAGTTGAGGTTCAAAGCGGGATTGACGCAGGAGCAGCTGGCGGATAAGCTGGGCATCGGGCCGCAGTCGGTCTCCAAATGGGAGAACGCGGTGGCAATGCCGGACATCACCACGCTGCCGCTGCTGGCGGAGGTGTTCGGGGTGAGTATTGACGACCTGTTCGATCTCACAGCGGAACAGCGCCTGAACCGCATCGAGAACCGCATGGACATTGAAGAAGAACTGCCGCAGGACGTGTTCATGGAGTACGAAGAGTATCTGAAAACGCAGTTGACCGCGGGCGATAATAAGAAGCGCGCCGCCGAACTGATCGCGTACCTGTATTGGCACCGGATGGAATCGTATGCGAAAAAAGCGGCCCGCTGCGCCCGGGACGCGGTGCGGCAGGCGCCGAACGAGAAAGGCTGTCAATGGATCCTGCAGAAAGCGGAAGGCCACGCCGCGTGGGACTGGAACATCTCCAACCACTCCAAGGCGGTGGAGTTTTACCGCGAGCTGGTGGATACGGATCCGGCTGGCCGGCTGCCGTACCTGTACCTGCTGGACAACCTGCTCGCCGACAACCGCGCGGATGAAGCGCAGCAGTATCTCGACCGGCTGAGCGCGCTGAAAGACGCCGACCCCGTCATCGTCGAAGTGTACCGGGCGCACATCGCGCTGGCGCGTTTTGACGCAGCCACTGCGGACAATATCATCGAACAACTCGTACGCGCCAAACCCGACGATTTTGTGTGCCTGTTCGAAGCCGCGCAGTATTACGCCAAAAAGTGCGACTACGAAAAAGCGATCGCGTACTACGAGAAGGCGTTCAGTGCGCAGCCGCGGCGGCCGCGGTTCCAGGACGAGCTGATGGGCATTGCCGACATATACGAGCTCACGGGCAATTACAAAAAAGCCGCCGAGACGTACGACCGGATCATTGATCTGCTCGCAAACGAATGGGGCTTTTCTGAAGAGACCGAGCTTAAGCACGCCCAGAGCGAGAAAGCGCGGCTGCTGGCTAAAGCAGGCGGTAAACCGCGAACGGAATTATAATCAGTAATTCCAATTTTTGTTGCTCACAGTGATGGAACTGACTTTATCAGTACTATTGTCAACTGATATTCTCAGATCCAGATCGTTAACTCCACTGTAATCAGAGTAGGAATATGAGCACGTGTAAGAACCTTCGTAAACATAAAAGTCAGAGTTGACCTTCGAGGCAACCACTGCCTTGGTGGTAGATCCTAACACAATGCCGTTGGGCAGTTCTACCGAAACGTTTCGGTCGCTGTCTATGGAGATCCGGTATACCGCGCAGTTTTCGGCGGTCGTCTGGTAACTAGCCAAATTCATAATATCAACGTAAAACCAGACACCGCCCCGCTCTATCGATATGGTTTTGGTGCCTCCGGCAGGGACGGCCCCGCTTTCTCTTAATTTCCAGCCGTGGTCTAAAAACGCGGACAACGGCGCAGGCAGTTGATAAACATCTCCGCCCACGGCTATCCTGCCGGACATAAGATCATTTCCCAGTGTGGGAGGTTCAATATACTTCGTCAGGTAATCCGGTTTTTCTGTGTTGATTACAGTTTCAGTCTCGTTTGCAATATTGACATTTTCGACTGTGATAGAAGAATACTTTTTATAGCCGCTTTCTGCCGAATAACAGCAGAACTGAACTCCTGAAATATTATTTTTGTGATATGTCAAAACACTGTGATCAGAATAATCGCTTCTTTCCGCAGGCGTGCCGAAGGCGGCGATTATTTCTGCGATGCTCGAATTGCAGTCGATTCCTTTTGAAACCTTGATATTACTGCCGTAATACAGTTCTCCCTCAACAGCGTACACAATACAGTCCTTGATCATCCGTAAATTGCCGGTATTATTGTACACACTAACTTCTACGGATGAACCGTTCTTGCCCATTGTGAACGTTTCATCATCATACCCGGCGATCTCAGTAGAATCGCGGTATCCGGACTGTGTGATCGTCCAGCCGGAGGAAGTCAGTTTATCAAAAGTCATAGGCAATTTGTAAACGACACCGTCAAGCTCGAACGTGGAATCATACAGATCATCCGACAATACAAGCGGTTGCTCTTCAACCGGCTCTTTAGTATGTTCTGCATTATGACCATCCGTATGTTCTTCATTATTCACGGTGGTCTGCCCTTTATCCCCTTTGCCCTTTCCGCCGAGCAGTACGACCGCCAGGATAATGCCCGCCAGCAGCACGGCCGCTCCCGCCGCAATGGCGATGATCAGGCCTTTGCCCGGCTTTTTCGCGGACTTGCCGGTCGTTTCCGGCGCAGCTTTTTCGGTGTCGATCACTGTGGTTATTTTGTACGGTTCTTCGTCATAATACCCCGTCTCAGGATCTTTGGAGACCTGCCGCGGCGGCACGGGGGCAACGACGGCGGCACCGGCATTCTGCGCCGGCTCGCCTTTGCCGTCGAGCGCGTTCAGGAATTCGTCAATGCTTTTATAGCGGTCCTGCTGCAGCACCGCGAGGCCTTTCATGATTGCCGCCTCGAATTGCGGGTCGATCGCCACGCCGTGTTCAGAAGGCGTCTTCAATTCATCCGTGTACAGGCGCTGCGTGGCGTCGTCCGGCGCCTCGCCGGTGATGCACTTGTACATCGTCGCGGCCAGCGCGTAAACATCGGTCCAGGGGCCCTGGTTGCCCTTGCTGCGGTACTGTTCTTCCGGCGCGTAACCGGGTTTCAGCACTACCGAAAGGCTCTTGTTGGCGATCGATGACATATTCCGGG
>JAFZSK010000009.1 GCA_017620915.1 Clostridia bacterium
TACCACGTTGCCCAGTTCGTCGCTCATGCCGTACTTGGTGACCATGCTGCGGGCAATGGCCGTGATCCGCTCCAGATCGGAGGACGCGCCGGCGCTGATGTCATCCAGCACCAGTTTTTCCGCGACCCGGCCGCCCAGCGCAATGTCAATGGATTCCAGCATCTGGCTCCGGGTGACGTACAGGCTGTCTTCATCCGGTCTGTGCGCAGTGTAGCCGCCCGCTTCGCCCGCCGGGATAATGGATACGCGCTCCACTTTCTCGGTGGAAGACAGATATCTGACCGCAATGGCGTGGCCGACTTCGTGTACCGCGGTGAGCCACTTGTCCTTTTCGGTCATCACGCGGCTCTTCTTTTCCTTGCCCACGACGACGCGGAAGATCGCCTCTTTGATGTTGTCCGGAGTGATCTTGCTGTTGTCGTTTTTGGCTGCCAGCAGCGCGCTCTCGTTGAGCAGGTTCTCCAGATCCGCGGGCGTGAAGCCCGAGGTGTTTTTAGCGACTTCGTTAAGATCCACCGACTCGTCCAGCGGTTTGTTGCGGGCGTGCACTTTGAGGATCGCCTCGCGGGCTTTGATGTCGGGATAGGACACGTTGATCTTGCGGTCAAACCGGCCCGGCCGCGTGAGCGCGGGGTCAAGTATGTCGGGGCGGTTGGTCGCGGCCATAACGATGACGCCGGTATTGGATTCAAAACCGTCCATTTCCACCAGCAGCTGGTTCAACGTCTGTTCTCTCTCGTCGTGACCGCCGCCCAGTCCGGCGCCTCTGTGCCGTCCCACCGCGTCGATCTCGTCAATAAACACTATCGACGGCGCGTTCTTTTTAGCCTGCTCGAACAGATCCCGGACTCGCGCGGCGCCGACGCCGACGTACAGCTCCACGAAATCCGAACCGCTGATGTTGAAGAACGGCACGCCGGCTTCTCCGGCTACCGCTTTGGCCAGGTATGTTTTGCCGGTTCCGGGAGGTCCGACCAGCAGCACGCCTTTGGGGATCCGGGCGCCCAGCGCGTCGAAGCGCTTGGGATCTTTCAGGAAGGCGACCAGTTCTTCCATTTCTTCCTTTTCTTCATCCGCGCCCGCCAGATCCGAGAACTTGATATTGCTCTTGGTATAGAGCCGGGCATTGCTGCGGCCGAAGTTGAGCCGCCCGCCGGAACCGGCCTGGCTCTGCCCCAGTATGAAGAAGAACAGGATCAGCGCGAGCGCGCCCAGAAGCACGTACGGCAGCACCCGCACCACCGTCGGTACGGTGGTTATCTTGGCTGTGTATTTGACCGGATTGGTGTTTCCGTCTTCATCAGTCTTAGAAGTTTCGTCGATGATCAGCTGTTCAAATACGCCGCGGTCCTGAACTTTGAGCTTGTACTTGCCGGCTTTCAGCCCGGTATTGGTCTCGTTTGTCGGAGCGAGTTCCACGACCGCCTCTTTGTCATCCAGTTCTACGGACTTTACGTTGAACGCGCGCAGTTCGGTAAGAAAATCGGAATAGCTGATCGCGTTTTTGCCCACGTAGTTGCTGATGACCATCGCCGCAAAAACGATGATAATGAACACCAGGATATACGGGGATATGGCTTTAAAAAAGTTTTTCATGTGTTGTCCTCGTTTTTGTAGTCAGGGCGCGTGGCCCGCGCGGTTCAGCCTTCGTATACGTCGCGCCGGAGCACGCTGAGTTCGGGCAGATTCCGGAGTTTGCCGTCGTAGTCCAGGCCGTAGCCCACCACGAATTCATCGGGGATAACAGCGCCGACATAGTCGGGCGTAATGTCTACGCGGCGGCGCTCGGGTTTGTCAAACGCAGTCACGATCTTTACGGAAAGCGGCGAACGGCCTTCGAACAGGCTCTTTATGTACTTCAGCGTGAGGCCGGAGTCCATGATGTCTTCCACGATCAGCACGTGCTTGTCGTTCAGCGGTTTGTCAATGTCTTTCAACAGCCGCACTACACCGGAGGTCTTGGTGGAAGAACCGTAGCTGGAGACGGCAATGAAATCCACTTCCAGCGGCAGGTCGATCGCCCGCACCAGATCCGCCATAAACACAAATCCGCCTTTCAGCACACAGATCAGAAACAGTTTCTTGCCTGCGTAATCCCGCGTGATCTCCGCGCCGAGCCGCTTTACCATTGCATCGATCTCTTCGCGGGTGAGCAGCACCCGGTCTGAGTATTTGCTGAGTCCTTCCATTGTCCGTTTCTCCCTCTTCGCTTTATTGCGCTGCCGGCGAGCCCTTATGAAAGCCGCCCGTCAGTATCAATTCTTAACTCTATTGCCTCTAGAGTCCCGTCGTCGATCCGCGTCAGTTCGCCGGAACACACGCCGGGGATCCACAGCACTTCGCTGCCCAGCGCCAGCACATCCAGTTCCGCGCGCTGTTCCTGCGGGATCTTGCGGTCGATAAGCAGTTTCTGCACTGTCTTCTCTCCGCGCATTCCGAACGGTCTTATGCGGTCGCCCGGGCGCACCTGCCGGAGCACGGGGGCAACATTCCCGTATCTGTTTATTATACTTAAATATTTAGTTTTGTCAAAGAAAACCGCGGCTTTTTCTGCTTTAAAACCATTTGATCCACTGCGTTCACGGAATTCGGTATCGCTCAGCGTGCGCACGGTGTATCCTTTCCCATGGTGCGCCGCCGTCCGGTCTGTTGCCTGGTCTCTGCCGGGAGTTTCGACCCGGAACACCGCGCCGGAGTGGCTGAGCCGCACCGTAACGCCCCGGCCGCATACTGCCCGGCTGCCTTTCCGGCCCTTCGCGATGAGGTCAATGACGCGCTCCACCGCCGCCTGTTCAATATCTTTCCGGCCGCCGTACGGCATATTTCCGTCAATGTCTTTTACCCCGGCGATCACGTTCCGCACCACACGCCGCGCCACCGCAGCCGGCAATCCGGCAAATTTCTCCGTATCCAGGATCAGCCGGCCTTCTTCGGTGCGAACAGCCTTTTCGATAAACGCGGCTGCCTCCGCTTCCAGATAGTCACGTTCCGCCCGCGCCAGTTCCGCCTGGCGCAGCAGCACCGGTGCCGCGTCGTGGCCCAACTGTTCCGACAGGAACGGCAATATAACGCGCCGAACGCGGTTGCGAAGCAGCGTCTCGTCGGTGTTGGTGGAATCCTCGATATACGATGCTCCGGCGGCTTTCAGATAGCTCTCGATCTGCGGGCGGCTGACGTCAAGCAGAGGCCGGATGATATTGTCCCGCCGGTAGCTTATGCCGCACAATCCGTCCAGCGCGCCGCCGCGAAGGATGTGCATCAGGATCGTTTCGGCGTTGTCCCCGGAATTATGCGCGACGGCAATAACATCGTACCCGCCCTGCGCCGCCGCGGCGTTCAGAAACCGGTACCGGTACTTACGCGCGCACTCCTCCACGCCGAGGTTTTCGAAGGCGGCCAGCACTCCCACCGGCGCGGTGCCGCAATATAACCGGATGCCTTCCCTTGCGCACAGTTCCCGCGCAAACGCTTCGTCGCGGTCCGATTCCGCGCCCCTGAGCCGGTGATTGAAATGCGCTGCGGCAAGAGCTCCCTCCGGCAGCAGCCGCTTCAGCATAAGCAGCATACAAACAGAATCAGCGCCGCCTGAAACTGCCGCCAGCACCTTTGTGCCGGCCGGTATCAGACCGCGCTTTTCTACGGTTTGTTTGAAAATATCGAATGCGTCCTGCTTCACTGCTTGTTAAAAGTGATATTTTTGAACGCCGCGTGATCGCCGTCGTACAGCAGCTTCACGGTGCCTGTCGAGCCGTTTCGGTGTTTCTGAATGATCAGTTCGGCAACGTCCTTGAATTTACTGTCTTCGTTCTTGTGATAGTACGCGTCGCGGTAAATAAACATGACAATATCCGCATCCTGCTCGATGGTGCCGGATTCGCGCAGGTCGGAGAGCATCGGCCGCTTGTCGTCGCGTTTTTCTACGCTGCGGCTGAGCTGCGAGCCTACGATGACCGGAATATCCAGCTCTTTCGCCATCAATTTGAGCGCCCGGGAGATCTCGCCTACTTCGTTGACGCGGTTCTCCACGCGGGTGCCGGAAGTCAGCAGCTGCAGGTAGTCAATGACGACCATCTTGATGCCTTTTTCCAGCTTGAGTTTGCGGCATTTGGCGCGGATGGAGTTGACGGATACGTCGGTGGAGTCGTCGATATATATAGGCACGTTCTTGTAGTCTTTGACCATGTCCTTGATGTCGCGCCACTCTTCGCGGTCCAGTTCGGCGGAACGGATCCGGTCGCCGGCAATGCCGGTCTGCGCGCTGATCATACGTTTTACCAGCTGCGACGAGGACATTTCCAGGTTGAATATTGCTACCGGATATTTCAGCTTGCCGGCGGCAACGTTGTTCGCGATGTTCAGCATCAGCGCGGTCTTGCCCATGCCGGGGCGTGCGGCGATCAGTATCAGATCCGAATTCTGGAAGCCGGACAACAGTTTGTCCAGCTCATAATAGCCGGACGGGATGCCGGAGAGTTTGTTGCCTTCGAACGAAGGATCGTTAAGCTTTAAACTGAGTTCCGACATATCCGAGAATACTTCCGGCAGCACGTCGCCGATACTGCGGTAGCTCTTGCGGTTGCCCCGCTGCACCAGGTCGAAGATCCGCCGCTCCGCCTCATCCAGCGCCGCGCTGACGCCCTGGTCGGGATCGTACGCGAGCCGCGCGATCTCGTTAGATGCCAGGAGCATGCGGCGCTGCATGGATTTGGCGCCGACGATGCGGGCGTATTCCAGTGCGTTGGAAGCGAGCGGGACTTCGTTGGCCAGCGCCACGATATACTCCGGACTGAGATTTTTCATCTTGCCGGTAGTTTCCAGCTGATCCGTTACGGTCAGGATGTCGATGGGCAGATTTTTCGATGACAGATCCGACATTACCGCGAAAATATTCTTGTGCTCCGGCCGGAAAAAGTCTTCGGGCTGGCAGATCTCCAGCACGTCAAAAATGCATTCGGGATCCATGAACACCGCGCCCAGCAGTGCCCGCTCCGCTTCTATATTTTGAGGTTCCAGCTGTTTAATATTCCCTGCCATCGGATTCTGTCCTTCTTCTGTAACTTGCAACTCAAAACTTATAACTTAAAACTTATAACTTAAAACTTAAAACTTACAACTTGTAACTTGTCATTGTTCCTGTTCCACCACGATCGTGAACTCCGCGGTCACCGTGGGATAGATCCGGGCAATGCATTTATATTTGCCCTTATACTTTATCGTTTCGGGGATCTCCAGCTTCTTCTTGTCCACTTCGATATGCCGCTGGGCTTTCAGCGCTTCGGCCACATCTTTGGTAGATACCGCGCCGAACAGTTTGCCGTTTTCGCCGATCTTTACGCGGACAACTACTTCCGTACCGTTCAGATTTGACGCCGCTTCCTGCGCCAGCTTCAGCTCGCGGGCCTTTTTCTCGGCCTGGGCGCGCTGCTTCTCTTTCGCGTCGTTGACCGCGCCTTCTGTGGCGGGTTTGACCATTTTGCGGGGGATCAGGTAGTTTTTCGCGTAGCCGTCGCTCACATTGACGATCTGATCCTTTTTGCCCAGATCTTTTATGTCTTTAAGCAGAATTACTTTCATTCAGATCACTCCTTGTCAGTCAGTTGTTAAAATACGAATCCAGCGCATCGCACAGCTTTTGTTCCGCGCCGTCCATGCCGGTCCCGGCCAGCATCGCACCGGCGCTGGTGATATGACCGCCGCCGCCCAGTTTCTCCAGTATGACCTGGACGTTGATGTCGCCCCACGACCTGCCGCTGATGGCAATGCCGTCTCCGGACGTACTGAGCACGAACGAAGCGTCAACGCCGGCAATATCCAAAAGCCGGTCGGCCGCCATCGCCGCCGCGAGTTTCTGGTTTTTGAGTCCGTCGGGGCAGCGGGCAATTGCCACCCGGCCGTCCCGCATATACGCTTCGGAAGTGATGCGCGAGACCGCGGAGTACAGCTCCATGTCGGGCTGGAAATATTGCCGCACGGAGATCGTATCCACGCCGCGGGAACGCAGGAACGCCGCCACTTCGAAGGTCCGGCTGCCGGTCTTGAACGTGAAATTCTTCGTGTCCACCAGGATGCCGGCGTACACCGCTTCCGCCTCGATCAGCGGGATGTCCGCGTCCGGAGCCATATGCCGGAGCATCTCCACCAGCAGTTCGCCCGTGGACGACGCGTATGTTTCGGTATAGTCCAGCACGGTGGTCTTGATATAGTCCGCGGCGCGCCGGTGGTGGTCGATCACGGCCACTCGGCTCGAATACTCCAGCAGCTTCGGGCACTCGGTGAGCCCCGGCCGGTTGGTGTCGACAACGATCGTAAGCATATTGTCATCGATCAGATTCAGCGCGTAGCTGGTGTCAATGATCACGTTGCTGTATTCTTTATTAGCCACCAGTTTGCGGTAGAACGCCTCGATAGACGAGTTGGATTCATTTAGCACGATGTACGCGTTCTCGACGCCCGCGAACATACAGGCCCGGTACGCCAGCAGCGCCGCGCCGACGGCGTCCATATCCGCCTGCCGGTGCCCCATGATCAGCACCACGCTGCTCTTGGAGATCTCGGTCTTCAGCGACGCGGCCATAACGCGCGCCTTGACGCGGTTTATGCTTTCGACGTCAACATTGCTGCCGCCGTAATACGCGTCGCGCCCGTCTCTGCGCACCACTGCCTGGTCGCCGCCGCGGGACAATGCAAGATCCAGCGCCTTTGCCGCCAGCCCGTAATTTTCCGCCGCGTCCTTCCCGTGCGCGCCCACGCCGATGCTGAGGGTGACCTGGATGCGGTTGCCCACGGAAATGCGCTTGGCCATATCCAGCACGGTGAACTTGGCTTTTTCAAAATCCGCCAGTGCTTTGTCGTCGCACACCAGCAGGTAGCGGTCGCGCACGAGCTTCTTCAGCACCGCGCCGGATTCGCCGATCCAGCGGTCAAAGATCTTGGCGAGTTCGACGGATATCTCGTTGACCACCGCCTCGCCGCTGGCCTGGAATATCTCGTCGTAGCTGTCAACGGCGATCTCCGCCACCACCGTCCGCTCGTCATCGTACACTTTCTGCAGCGCGAGCAGTTCGGTGTTTTCGACGAAATACATGATTATCATAAAGGCTTCGGGCCCTTTCTTTTCGGCCCGCGCCACGTTTGTCAGCATTTTAAACTGGCGCCCGCAGAATTCCACGTCACCGGACAGATCCAGCCGCGAATTGTCCAGCTTGCCCAGCAGTTTCATGGAATACAGCGTCTTCAGCTCGGAATTCATCGTCGCGCTATCCGGGAAAATGTCCCGGAACAGATCGTTGGCCCAGATGAAGGAACCGTCTTCCGTCAGGAACACCACCGGCAACTGCATGTCGCTCACCTGGCCGGGCACCGGTGTCTTCGTTCCGTCCGCGTATACCGAGAGCGTTTTGGCGCGCCGCACGCGGTAGTGTTTCCGGATCAGGAAGATGGTCACGTTGAGGACAACGCACAGCACCAGCAGCGTGATGGCAATGACCGCCACTCCCGCCGAGCGCGATGTGATGCCGTAATACGCGGCAAACGCCAGGCAGGCGAACAATAATATGAAATTGATCACGGCCATATTTATGTACCGTATCCACCTGTTATTCATTCCGTCTCCCTATCCGTGAAAAGCCGGAAGCCCTCCGGCTCTATTAATAGTCAATAAACGGCGCAGGACACCCGGTGCCCGCGCCGCATCGATCGCAAAACTGCCGCTTATACTATTAATCAGCGGTAAACGGCATAAGCGCTACGTGTCTCGCCCTCTTGATAGCAATGGTGAGCTCTCTCTGATGCTCGGCGCAGCAGCCGGAAACGCGTCTGGGGAGGATCTTGCCTCTCTCGGATACGAACTTCCTGAGTCTGTTCACATCTTTATAATCGATGCTCGCAGCTTTATCAGTGCAGAACGGGCAGACTTTTTTGCGGGATCTGCGGGGTCTGGACATCATTTTGCTGTCGCCTTTATTCGAGTCTTCCCTTGCATTTTCTTTTTTAGCGTAAGGCATAACGAAGTCTCCTTTCAATTAGTGGTGCGCCCGGTCAGAACGGACAGCCGTCCTCGTCGTTGAGCGCGAAATAAGTGTCTCCGCCTTCGGATGCAGCGGGTGCTTTTTCCGCTTTGGAAGGAGCATTATTTGCACGTGCAGTCTGGGGCTCGTCGGGAAGCGGCGCCGGATTGCCGTAACCGCTGTCCTGGCGTTTGCTTTCCACAAACTCCACATCGTCGGCAATGACTTCCGTCGCGAAACGCTTCTTACCCTCCGCGTCGTCCCAGCTGCGTATCTGTATCTGTCCGGTCACCGCGATGCGGCTGCCCTTGAAGAAATACTTGCTGACAAACTCGGCGGTCTGGCGCCACGCCACTACCGGAATAAAGTCTGCGTTGGGCTGGTTTTCGGATTTGAAGCGCCGGTCGACGGCAACGGTAAACTGACACACCGCGGTGTTGGACGCGGTATATTTAAGTTCAGGATCTCTCGCAAGCCTTCCGATCAAAATAACTTTATTCATATAACTGTCTCCTTCCGGCATAAAAGCCGTTGATCATTCTTTCCTGGTAATCATATGACGAATAACGCTGTCATTGATCTTCATAACGCGGTCGAGCTCCATCGGAAAATCGGGGTTGGACGCAAAATCGATTATCACGTAATATCCTTCCGCGAAATCCTGAATCAAATAAGCGAGACGGCGCTTACCCCACTCGATAAGGTTCTCCACCTCACCGGCCCCGGAAATCATATCCTTAAACTTCACGATGACGGACTGAGTGTCTTCTTCGCTAAGCTCGGGGTTGAGTATAAACATAACTTCGTATTTGTTCATCATTCTTCACCTCCTTCTGGACTAAACGGTCCTGCCTGATCGGCAGAACAAGGATCGTCGGGTCGCATTATACCATTCATCCCGGCAAATTGCAAGCTGTTTTTTCCAGCATGCCGCCGAGCGCGTACCTCACGCGGTACAGCTGATCATCGTTTTCGGCGTATTCGGTCAGGCTCGCGGTGAGCCGTTTGACGATCTTCAGCACGTCCTCCCGGGCCATACCGGACTGTTCCAGCATCGACAGATACGTATAGTCGTCAACGCCGTCGCGCACCGCCTCCAGCCGGAGCGACGAGCACGGGCCGTCAACTCCCACTTTACTGCCGTTGTACAGCAGCGAGCCGTCGCCGTACACGTAGGGCGAGAGATCGTTGACCGTGGCGCCGTTCTCCCAGGGATCGTTGATGCGATCCCAGTAATTGCTGCTCCAGTACAGGAAGCCGTTGGCCCCGAGCAGGTAGTTCTGCCAGAAGATCAGGCGGTGCTGCATGCCCTGCATGTTGATGTACAGATTCAGATACGGTTCGCCGGGCTCCCAGCACACGTAGGACCAGACATCTTCGCCCATTGCCCGCCGCTCCGCCAGCCGGTCCGCGATGGGCGCCAGTTTGCGCAGCTGTTTGGCGGTATAGATATTCTCCGGGCGGTCGCGGTCAAAGCAGAACAGTTTCAGGCACCAGATGTTGACCGAGCCGAAGCAGTAGTCCAGCGCGTCGTTGCCCAGGTACATATCCGGGTTGACAAAGAACGGCGACACGATGCGCGCCTGCGGGAAGATCTCCAGCAGGTGGCGGGACAGCTGTACGAGATCCATGTAGCGGTCTTCGGTGTTCGGCTCGTCCAGGAAGTAAAAGTATGCTTTCTTCAGCCATTCGGGCTTCCGGGACAGCTTTTCGGCCACGGCGCGCAGGTAATTGTCGTCCCCGTATTTCACGCGGAAGCCGGTCACGCGGGGATCGTCAAGATATTTGTCCGCCCGGTCGTCCAAAACATCGTACGGCAGCGTATATGGATTGACATGGTGCTCCAGCGCGAATTCGTAATATTTTTCGTACAGCCGCTGCGATTCTTCCGCATCCATCGAAGGCGCTTCCTTGCGCTCCATGGAATACCGGGATATATCGGAGACCGCGGCCATTGCCGGCGTATCGTCCAGCACGAAATCCCAGACGTGAACGGTAAGTATTGCCTCTCCCAGCACGGTCCCGCCGCTCTGCGCGGTCAATACCACCTCGTGATCCCCCGCCTCCGCCTCGCGTCCGGCGTGCACCAGCACATAAAACGGCTGCGTAGTATCCGCCGGCACCGACACGGGCGCGTCGTGCGGGGACAACGCGTCCGGATACTCCTCCGCCCTGCCGTCCTCCTCCGGGCTCACCGCCAGAAACGGCGCCGACATCGTCACCGGGATATAATGTTCGTTGAATATTTCCACCCTGATGCCATTCGACGTTTTGCCGTTCAGCGCCGGTGCGGATGCCGTGAGCGTAAGATCAGTCCGGTCTTCCGTAAAGCGCACGGCCAGTTGGCAGGCCTCGTATTCGTTTTTCGCCAGGCACAGCGTATACGCCGCATGGCCAGCCGGATTCTCATATCCGTGCAGGATCTTTTTAGTCGAGTGTTCGAACCACATAACTGTTCCTTTCCGCGGCGCGCAGCCGGACAACACCGACAGCAGCAGTCCCGCCGCCAGCAATAACGTCAAAGATCGCGCGGCCAAACGCGTTTTCCCCGGCCGGACAACGCCTTTCATCACAGCACCGCAAACGCCTTCGGACTGTCGGAGGTCAGGATCTCAAACACGCCGTCCGAGTACGTGACCAGATCCTCGATCCGCACGCCGCCCAGATTCTCGATATAGATACCGGGCTCCACGCTGAACACGGTGTTCTCCGCCAGCACAGAGACGCTGTGCGCGCCGACGCCCACGCCTTCGTGGATCTCCAGCCCTACGCCGTGGCCCAGTCCGTGGCCGAAGTATTTGCCGTATCCGGCTTCCGCGATGTAGTCGCGCGCCACCTGATCCAGCGCCCGGCCCAGCATATCCGGTTTGTACGCGTCCAGCGCCGTGAGCTGCGCGCCCAGCACGATATTGTAGATCTTGAGCAGTTCTTTGTCCGGCTCGCCGACCGCAAAGGTGCGCGTCATATCCGAGCAGTAACCGTTGTACAGCGCGCCGAAATCGATGGTGACCAGTTCGCCGTTTTTGATGATCTTTTCGGATGCCAGGCCGTGGGGCAGCGCGCCGCGGACGCCGGAGGCAACGATAGTATCGAACGACGGACCGGAGGCCCCGTTCTTCTTCATCCGGTACTCCAGCTCGGTGGCAACGTCCAGCTCCGCCGCTCCGGGTACGATATACGGCACCGTTTCGCTGAGCGCTTTGCATGCAATCTTGCAGGCGCGGCGGATGTTGTCCAGCTCGATGCGGTCCTTGATATTACGGAGGTTTTCGATCGAATTGTCCAGGCGCACCGGCGTATTGTCCGCGTCCAGGATCGAGCACAGGCGCGTATAGCGGTCGTATGAAATGTTCAGGTTTTCAAAGCCGACCACAGTTGCCCCGCCGCGCGTGAGGAGGCCTTTCACCATGTTAATGTCGGTGGCGTTGCCCGAGACCAGCGTGTAGTACGGACACTGCTCCCCCGCCTGGATCGTGTAGCGCGAATCGGTGATGATGAACGCCTTGTCCGGTGTGATAAACAGCGCCGCGTCTCCGGGCGTGCCGGCGAAACCGGAAAGATATCTCACATTCGGGCCGGAACACACAAAAGCCGCGTCCAGCTTTTTTTCTTCAATAACGCGGCGGAAAGCCTGCGTTCTGCGTTCTGTTGCTGCATAAATAGCGTTGTCCATAACAAGTTCCTTTCAGAGAAATGGTTTTTCGAATATGCGTTTGAACCGCACAAACGGCGGCTCGATGGATGGATCGATGGGCGGAACGAGGATGGTAGTGAGGCCGGCGCGGTTGCCGCCCCAGATGTCCGTGTACAGCTGGTCGCCGATCATTGCCCCCTCGTTTGGTTCGATGCCGGCGGAAGTCAGCAGTTTGCGGAAGCCCTTTTTCAGCGGTTTGGCCGCCTTGTACACGTACAGGATACGGTCCCGCAGTTCGGGCGGAAAGCCGTCCACGAATTTCGCGATCCGCGCCTGTCTGGCATTGGACAATATTCCGACCGCGAAGCCTTCCGCGGTCAATCCCCTGAGCCACTCCGTAAGCTTTTCGCTCGGGAGCGGCGTGCTGTAAGGTTCCATTGTGTTGTCAATATCGAAGAACAGCCCGCGCACGCCCCCGCGCCGCAGGCTCTCCGTATCCAGTTCGTATATGCTCGCGCACTTTATATCAGGCTTGAGTTTTCGGAACATTTTACCTCCGTCCGGTTCCCGGTAAATCCGAGTCCGGTGAGCGTCTCGATGATGCGGGCGGCGGAATCTTCGCGCCCCTGGTCGTTGCGCACTTCCACATCGGCGTACATTTTATACAGCGGCAGGCGCGCTTTGTACAGCGCGAACAGCTTTTCGAAATTGGCCTCCCGCAGCACCGGACGCTTGTCGCGCACCTTGCGCGGCGTGGTGGCCAGCTTGTAAAAATCGCGGTGGATATACACCACCAGGCTACCTTCGCGCTTGAGCAGCTGCATGTTTTCCGGTTTGGTGACAATGCCGCCGCCGGTGGCAATAACCACGTCGTCCGTCCCCGCCAGCATATCGGTCACATGGGTCTCGATCCGCCGGAACTCCGCTTCGCCGGACGTGCGGAAGATCTCTTCGATGGTCATTCCGGCATATTTCTCGATTTCTTCGTCCAGGTCGCAAAACTGCAGGCGGAAATAGCGCGCCAGCACTTTGCCGATGGACGATTTGCCCGAGCACGGCATTCCGATCAGTACCAGTCGTTTATATTTTTGACCTTCCATGTCGCCGCGCCGCCTCTACTTCTTCTTTTTGAGTACGATTATGCCCGCCGCTGCGCTGGCCGCCGCGACCAGCAGCACCGCGGATACGATGATCAGTACCGCGGGCGAAAAGCCTTTGCGCACCGTCTGTTCCGCGACGCCCGCCGTCACGCCCGCGGGCCGGAAAGTATTCTCCGGGGGCTTGGTGCGGTCCGGCGTGGCAAACACCGGCCGGCGCGTGTACTCGTCCTGGTGATTCAGTTCTTCCAGAGAAATATCCAGTTTCTCCAGATCCTTGGACTCTTTAACAAATGCTACCCACTGGATATCGATATATTCCAGACCGTCGGGCACGTTGCCGTACGGGTCGAAACGCGCCGTGGACAAAAAACCGTTCCATTTGGCATGGTCAGAAAGATCGAATACCAGCGTCATCCACTGGTCGTTGTCAGTAATGGAATTGGCAGAAGGCTGATTCTTGGATTCATCCAGACCGCCCTCGTTGCTGGTGCCGAAGTAGAGGTTGCTGCGGCCACCCGCTTTGGCGCGCACCCGGAAGGCAACGTATTTGTAAAGATCGCACGAAACACCGCCTTCGATCATGCCCACCGGCATATAGATGAACGGGTCACCGCCCGACGGCACAAAATGGATGCGGGCAAACACCGTGTCACCCTCAGTAAGGCATTCGAAATATGTCAGCGAGTTGCCCGATACGAAATCCAGATAGCCCGGATCGCTGAATACGAAGTACTTGGCGTCGGACAGTTTTTCAGGTTCGGCGGCGCCGGTAGTCACCGGCAGCCAGGTGCACAGCAGCATCACGGCTGTGACCAGCACCGCACATCTCGCCGGAGCGCTTTGGTGCCTTGCGGCACGTTTTATTAGGCTATTTTTATGTGTCACAGCGTCCTCTCCTTATCAGTATTCGGCGCCGGCTTTGAGCGCCTCCATCTCCTGCGGGATCAGGTAATGCTTTTTGGGCTTCAGTATGCCTTTGAGCGCTGCCTCAAAGCTGTCGAACCGCACTACGCCGGTCTCGGCCAGCAGTTTGCCCAGAAGGATAACACCTGCAAAGGTGGCGTTGCCCATATCGTACGCCATCTTGGTAGCCGGAAGCGCGAATACGCGTACGTCTTCCCGCGCCGGGCGCACCGGCACCAGGTCGGAGTCCAGCACGATCACACCGCCGGGCTCTACATATGATTCGAATTTCTCCAGAGAAGGCTGGTTCATCACCACCAGCGCCGTCGCCGCGCTTATTATAGGCGAGCCTACTTCTTCATCGGAGACGATGACGTTGCAGTTGGCGGTGCCGCCGCGCATTTCCGGGCCGTACGAGGGCAGCCAGGATACGTGCTTGCCTTCATGCAGTCCCGCGTGGGCAATAAAGCGGCCCATCGACAGTATTCCCTGTCCGCCGAAGCCGGCAAAAATGATTTGATGATCCATAACGCCGCCTCCTTACTCTTTCGCGTTGTCCGCGGCCGCCGGAGCTTCCGAAGGCAGCGTCACGTTTTTGAAATTGCCCAGCGGGTAGTGCGGGATCATGTTGTCCCCCAGCCACTCGAGCGCCTTTTCGGGGCTCATGCCCCAGTTGGTCGGGCAGATGGAGAGCACTTCCACGATGGAGAAGCCGAGCCGGGCCTGCTGCACCAGGAACGCGCGCTTGATGGCGGCTTTGGCTTTGCGGATGTTGGCAACGGTATTGACCGCCACACGCTCCACATACACGGCACCTTCCAGCGTGGACAACATCTCGCACACGCGGATGGGATAACCGTGCAGCTCGGGCTTGCGGCCGAAGGGCGTGGTGGTGGTAACCTGCCCTACCAGCGTGGTGGGCGCCATCTGGCCGGAAGTCATGCCGTAAATAGCGTTGTTGACAAAGATCGTGGTGATCTTCTCGCCGCGGGTGGCGGCATGCACTATCTCGGCGGTGCCTATCGCCGCCAGATCGCCGTCGCCCTGATATGTGAACACGGTGCGGTCCGGCAGTGAACGTCTGAGGCCCGTCGCCACCGCGGGAGCCCGGCCGTGCGCCGCCTGCACCATGTCGCAGTTGAAATATTCGTAGCTGTTATATGTACAGCCCACGGACGCCACGCCGACGGTGGTACCCTCGATGCCCAGTTCGTCCAGCACTTCCGCCACCAGCCGGTGGATTATGCCGTGGGTGCAGCCGGGGCAGTAATGCAGCGGCTTGTCGATCAGCGCGTGGGGTCTTTCAAATACAGTCTTCATTTCTCTGCGCCTCCTTCGCCGCGAGCGATCTTCAGTACTTCGCCCAGGATATCTTTCTGGCCGGGGACGTTGCCGCCGGTGCGGCCGTAGAAGGATACATGATTTCTGCCGTTCAGTGCCAGTTTTATGTCTTCCACCATCTGGCCCATGCTCATTTCCACCGTCAGGAAGCCTTTGGGCACTTCGGCGTATTTCTCGAACGCGGCTTTAGGGAACGGCCACAGCGTGATGGGCCGGATCAATCCGACTTTGACGCCCAGTTTCGCGGCGTCTTTTATAACGTTGCGGGTGACGCGGGCGCAGGTACCGTACGCGGCGATTATCACGTCGGCGCCGTCGCAGTTAAAGCACTCCACACGCGCTTCTGTGCGCTCGATCTCACGATATTTTTCGTACATGTGGTTCACGTGAGCTTCCAGCACATCGGCCTCGATATATATCGAAGTTATGGTGTTGTGCGGGCGCTTCATTTCGCTGCCGCACGCGGCCCAGGGTTTCGCCACGCGTTCGATCTTCTCTTCATCGCGGAACTCCACGGCTTCCATCATCTGGCCCATGTAGCCGTCGCCCATAACAACGACCGGGTTGCGGTACTTGTCCGCCAGATTGAAGGCGTCCACCACCAGTTCGTACATTTCCTGCACGCCCTGCGGCGCGAGGACAATATTATGGTAGTCGCCGTGGCCGCCGCCTTTGACCATCTGGAAATAGTCGCACTGCGCGGGCAATATGCCGCCCAGACCGGGACCGCAGCGGACAATATCTATCACCACCAGCGGCAGCTCCGCACCGGCGGCGTAGGATATACCTTCCTGCTTCAAACTGATACCGGGGCTGGACGAAGAGGTCATGGCCCGCACGCCGGCGCTGGCGGCGCCGTACACCATGTTGATGGCGGCAACTTCGCTCTCGGCCTGCACGAACGTGCCGCCGATCTCTTCCATCTTGCGCGCCATATAATGGGCAACTTCCGTCTGAGGCGTGATCGGATACCCGAAATAATGGCGGCAGCCCGCCCTGAGCGCCGCTTCGGCAATGACTTCATTGCCCTTCATCAAAATCTTTTCTCCCATATCCGGACCGCCTTTCTATCTTTCCACCGTAATGACGCAGTCCGGGCACATCATCGCGCACGAAGCGCAGCCGATGCATTTTTCCTGCTCGGTCACGCCCGCGGGATGGTACCCTTTCGCGTTCAATACGCTCTCGTCGATTTTAATGATCTTTTTGGGACAGACAGACAGGCACAGCCGGCAGCCCTTGCACCGGTCGGTCCTGAACGTGACTTTGGCCATAATACGTCCCCTCCGCGTGATTTTTTCGGCACGCGCAAAGTGAACAAAGCAGATTTTTCCGCCGGCGCGGCACCGATAGCTTATTATAACGCGTAACGCGCGCGAATACAAGCGCGGATATAAAAGTGATTATTAAAAAAAGCTCTGAGTAAATTCCCAAAGTAACTCCCACAGTAGGATTTGCGATGGGATTTACTTTGAGATGCTTTGTGTGGTTGAATTTACTTTAAGAAATTATTCTTAAGGAGGCCGTGTTATGGCAAAAAAAACAAACCCCAAAAAGAACAA
>JAFZSK010000113.1 GCA_017620915.1 Clostridia bacterium
CTCGTCGATGAATACGATGCACGGCGCGTTGTCCACGGCCTGCCGGAACAGATCCCGCACGCGGGAGGCGCCGACGCCCACGAACATTTCGACGAATTCGGAGCCGGACAATGAGAAGAACGGCACGCCCGCTTCGCCCGCCACGGCTTTGGCCAGCAGTGTTTTACCGGTGCCGGGAGGTCCCACGAGCAGCGCGCCTTTGGGCAGCTTGGCGCCGATGTCGGTGTATTTTCTGGGGTTGTTCAGGAAGTCGATGATCTCCACCAGCGACTCTTTGGCTTCGTCCTGCCCGGCCACGTCCGCGAAGGTCTTGCCGGTGGATTTCTCGGCGTAGATCTTGCTGGTATTTTTGCCGAAGGACATGACGCCGCCGGCGCCCATCGTCTTGCGGACTAAGCGCAGTATTAAGAACAGCAGCAGCAAACTGATGCCCAGAGGCAATATCATCGTCAACAAATAGTCCAGTATCGTGGCCTGCTGCGCGATGGGGGAGACGTAGTCAACGCCGGAATCTTTCAGCTTCGTGACCAGCTCCTCGTCGGACACGGCCAGGATGCCGGTGTAATAATATGTATTGGTCTGCTTGAAGTCGGTGGGTTTGACCGTGATTTTGTTGGCGGATTTGTCGAGTTCGACTTTTTCGACTTTGCCCTCGTCCAGCATCTTCAGGAATTCGTTGTACGTGATCTGCTTGTTGGACGGCGCGGTCAGGCGCGGGATGATGACTCCCGTGATCAGCAGCACCGCGGCGGCCAATATCAGATAGTATACAAATACGGGTATTTTCTTTTTTTCGGGTTTATTCTGCTTGCTGGGCATTGTCAACAACCTGCACTTTCTGAACCGGCGGCGCGGTCCATGCTGCACCGTCTCTTCCGCGGTCACCCTTATTATACACTATAATTGTGAAAAATAAATGTTATCTTTGCGGTTTTTAAACAGCGGGTCTAAACAGCGGGTCTGTCCCCCTGCTTAAAACCGGGTCTGACCCCATGCTTAAAACCGGCATAAAAAACACCCGGCGGGAGCGGCCCGCCGGGCGAGGTGTCAATAATATGGTCCGGTCGCGTCATTACTTCTTTTTCTTGCCGGAAACGATGATCGCGATGACCGCGGCTACCACGATAGCGCCGCACACGCCGGCGACCACGGGAACCACCGGGAACGCTTTGCCGTCAGTCTTGGTGTTGTCCTGATTGTCCGCGGGTTTAGCGGTAGCTTTCTGGGGTGCCTGAGTCGCGTTGTCCGCGGGCTTGTCGGTAGGCTGTGCCGGTTCGTCGGTGGGCGCCTGGGTGGGCGCTTCGGTGGGCTCCGGCGTGGGGGCCTTCTTGGGCGCGCTGTAGGTGATCTCGAAATCTTTGAAGTGGGATTCGCCGTTGCGGTTGCCCAGCGCGATGATGGGCAGCTCGGCGGCGATACGCGCGTTGTCGATGTTCAGCAGCTCGGTGCCGTCGGCGCCTTTGACCACTACGTTCTTGTAGTACAGTATGCCGTTCTCCATGATCACGCCGTCCTCATCGGGATAGTCGGAAGGCTCGCCGGAGTAGTCGACCGTGGCCAGCAGCGTGCCATTGACGAACACCTCGATGTGGGATTTATTGTCGTCGGTGATCTTGTATTCATTGAGGCCGTTGAAATCGAAGCCTTCGGGCGGCGTCAATTCTATGACCTCGTAGCTGACGTGCAGACCGTCGTCCTTATGGGTATTGATGCTCAGCAGTACGCTGGTGGCGTTATGGGAGACTTTGACGCCGAAGCCCCCGGTGCCGGAGTTGCCGTTCGCGCCGGAATGCTCTTTATACCAGTTCCACTCGTAATACCAGAAGCTCATGGACGCGCCGAGCACTTTGTTCTCCGAAGAGACCAGCTCGGGCCGGATGCCGCGCACGTAGATGCCGCCGTCGCCTTTGGTGGCAGTGGTGTACTTTACCGTGACCGCGTACGGACCGGTCAGGAGTTCATCGGAACCCTCTTCGGTCAGGTACACATGAGCGAAATTGACAAGCACGCCGTCGCCGTCGTCACCCACCGCGCAGACCGAGTCACCGGTGATGGCGCCGGTGGAAAAGTAATCTCCGAAATCGGTGGTTTCCAGCGTGGTGTCCGGATCTTCTTCGGACAGGTCGAATTTAATAGTCTTTTCTTCGTACTCAACGGCAGCTTCCGCGTTTGCGCGCGCCGGAGCGAAGCAGGTCAATGCCAGCGCCAGTACCGCGACGAGCGCCAATACTTTGGTCAGTGATTTCATTTCGTTCCCTCCTGTCAGATTTGGGTTGCTGCCGGCGCGTGCCGCCGGCTATGTTCGGGGTCAATAGTCCGGCGCCCGGAAGCGCCGGACCGGGGCAGAGGTCAATCGCGGTTCTCTTCCACGGTGACGGTGACGGTGAAGCTCTTGTCCCCGCCGATCGTCACGGTGACGGTAGTGGTGCCTACGGCCTGCGGCGTGATGATACCCGATTTATTGACCTTGATGATGGATTCATCCGCGACCTCGTACGTCATGGCGTACTTCTCGATGCCCGCGTCCACCATGGCCGGATAATCCTTGTGAGCCTTGGTCTTGTCGTTGTACGCTTCGCCCCAGGTGTCATCCTCAAATTCCACGTACGCGCGAATCTGGACTTTGTGCTTCTTGCCGCCGTCCTTCATGTAGACGGTGATGTTGTCGTTGACCGCCCGGAACGTGACGATGTCGGGTTCCTTCATGTTGATCTTGAAGCCGTCTTCGTACACGTAGAATTTGAAGGTCTGGGAGAGGCCTTTGTAGTGCATTGTAACTTCGGTCTTGCCCGGGGCCTTGAGGGTGGCGGTGAGCCCGCTGATGGAAATGGTGTTTTCGTCGTAGCCGTCAAAGGTGACTTCAGACTCATTCTCGATAAGGTGCTTGCCCAGATTGGTGTCGTACCAGTACGCAGGGATCGTGTAGGTGCCGTCGCCCACGTGTACGCGGACCAGCTGCGGCAGCGCGCCGATGGCGATGGGCCAGTATTCGTCGGGCGCCTTCCAGAAATAGTCCTTGATCACTTTGCCTTTGCCGCCTTTATCGGAAGTGGTGACTTTGCCCTCGTACGCGCTGATCTCCACATGCTGGAAGCGGGTGGCCCATTTGCCCCAGTTGTCATCGCGGCCGTCGGAGTAGGCGTAGCCGACGAAGATGTTGTCCTTCAGCTGGATGTGGCCGTCGGGGCGTTTGGAGATGCCCATATTGTGGCAGTACTGCGCGATGTTGGAGCGGATGATGTCCGCCTGTTTGAACGTGATGCCGTCGTCGGATTCGAAGAGGGCAATGCCCGCGTTGGCGCTGAACCGGTCGTAGGTGGAGAAGGCAACGAACTTGCCCAGATCCTCAATATACACCACGTCGCAGGAGTCCTGGGAGCCGGCGCAGGTGTACGCGAAGCCGCGGTATGTCATCTGCGCGGGCCAGTCGCGGACGGCGGGCGCGGTGGATACTTTGGTCAGGCGGCCTTCGTTGCAGCACCAGGAGTAATAGATGTACAGAACGTCGTCCACGACCACGAAGCTCACTTCGCCGGCGCCCCACTGCGCGTCGGATTCGTCAAAGTACACGATGGGCTGCGGATCGCCGCCCCAGCCGGTGCCGTTCCATTTCTCGTACGGGCCGTCGGGCTTTTCGGAGCGGCCGACAAATACGTTGTTGTTGATACCGCCGTTGGTGCTGACTATGGTGGAGGTGTAGCCGAGATAATAGTAACCGTCAAAATAGATCACGCCCGGGTCGCACACGGAGTAGTGGTCCATGGAATCGGGGTTGGGGCGCATGACGACAACTTCTTTGGACCAGGTCGCACCGCCGTCATCGGAGTGTTTGTAAGTGAACCAGTCCCACTCGCCGGAGGTGCCGGGGGTGGCGAACCAGGCGTCAATACTTCCGTCGGGATAATAAATGATCGACGGCCCGTAGCGGTAGCCCCACTTACCGTCCAGCGGCGCGAATATGTCGTATCCGTCGTCGGTGGTCTTCATGGTAACGTGCTGGTCCGGATTGGCGTCGACTTTGGCCAGCGTGTCGGTGAACAGCCGCGGATCGGGCGTGGGCTCGGGGGTCGCGGTGGGTTCTTCGGTGGCGTCGTTGTCAGGTTTCACGTCGTTCGAACCTCCTTTACAGCCGAAAAGCAGCGCGGCGGCAATGATCAGCAGCGCGGCGATGCAGGTCAATAAGATCTTACTTCTGATTTTCATGGATTATTCCTCCTGTCGGATGGTCAACCTGTTGTTTAAGTTTATTGTACCACAGCGCTCGATAAATGGCAACTTGCCTTTTGCGGCGCCATCACTCGGTTCACAGTTTGCCATTTGCCCTTTGCCATTGTTATAATATATATAATGTAGGGGGCGTTGACCATGCATCACATTCTGAAATATTCACACCCGGCGGGGGAGTTCAGGAACGGGCTGCCGATCGGCAACGGCCGGCTGGCGGCAATGATCTGCGGCGACGGGAGGCACGTGCGGCTGGCGCTCAACCACGAGTGGCTGTGGCGGGGCGTCAACCGGGAGCGCGACTGCGTTGACGTTTCGGATAAGCTGGGCGAGGTGCGGGAGCGGTTGTTCGCGGGGGATTTCCGGGAAGGGACGCGGCTTGCCAACGAGTATTTTGCGGGCAAAGGCGGGATCTCGGGGGAGCGGAACCGCGTTGACCCGTATCAGCCGGCGGGGGATCTGACGGTGACGGTGCCCGGCGGGGCGTACGCGCGCTCGCTGGATCTGGATACCGGGGAGGCGGTGGTCCGGGCGGGGGCAACGGAGGTACGCGCCTTCGCCAGCTTCGCGGACGGGTTCATCGTGGTCCGGATAGCGGGTCCCGGGGAGTTCGGGCTGTCGAGAACGGCGGATCCGGCGTGCGAGCTGGAGGCGGAACGGCTGCGGCTGCGGGGGCAGTTCCGCGGCGGGGTGGCGTTTGAAGTTGCCGCCCGCGAATACCGGCGCGACGGAGCTGACGGCGGCGACGGCGCGGTGACGGTGTTGGTGGATATTGCCACCGACGCCAACCACGGCACGCTGCTGCCCTTCCCGGATACCGCGGACTACGATGCGCTGTTTGCCCGCCATCTGTCCGCGTTCGCCGCCGCGCGGGGCCCCGCCGAACTTGAGATCGGAACGGATAAATTTGAACAGGGGACAGACCCCGTTTTGAACAGGGGGACAGACCCGTGTTCAAAAAATGAGGATACGGATGTGCGGCTCGCGGCGTTCAAAAGAGGCGAGGATCCGTTGCTGCCGGCGCTGTACTTTGAGTACGGCCGGTATTTGATGGTGAGCGGGTCGTCGGGGGAGTTGCCGCTGAACCTGCAGGGCAAATGGAACGAAGAACTGAACCCGCCCTGGGAATGCGACTACCACCTGGACGTGAACCTGCAGATGGCGTACTGGGCGGCGGAAACGCTGAGGCTGCGCATGCAGGAAGACACGCTGTTCGATCTGTGCGACCGCTACCGCCCCCACGGCCGGGAAATGGCGCGCAAACTGTACGGCTGCGGCGGAGTGTATTTCACGCTCCAGACCGATGTGTGGGGCCGGATGACGCCGGAAAGCAAAGGCTGGGCGGTATGGATCGGCGCGGCCCCGTGGCTGGCGGCGCATTTTACGCGGCGGTGGCGGTATTCGCGGTCGAAAGAGTTTCTTATCGCGCGCGCGTACCCGTTTTTAAAGGAAGTGGCGGCGTTCTACGCGGACTATCTGGTAGAGCGGGACGGGGTGTATCATATATTGCCGTCGCAGTCGCCCGAGAACCGGTTCGCCGGGACGGGAGAGGGGTATCCGGTGTCGATATGCGTTGACGCCGCGATGGACGTGGAGCTGGCGACCGAGACCTTCCGCGCGTGTATTGAAATGGCGGAGGCGCTGGGCGTTGACCGCGAGCTGCGCGGACAATGGCAGCACTTCCTCGATCATCTCCCGCCGCTGTCTACCGACGCCGCCGGCCGTCTCAACGAATTCGACCGGGAGCGCCCCGAAGTCGAGCCGGGCCACCGCCACCTGAGCCATCTGTACGGCCTCTATCCCGGCGAACTGTTTCCCGAAGGCCATCCGCTGCGCGCGGCCTGCGAACGGTCGCTGGATTCGCGGCTGTCCCACGGCGGCGGGCACACCGGCTGGAGCAGGTCCTGGGTCGCGTGTCTGATGGCCCGGCTGCGCCGTTCCGCCGACTGCTGGACGCACCTGACCGCGCTGATCTGCGACTTTGCCACGGAATCCCTGCTGGACCTGCATCCGCCGCGCATTTTCCAGATCGACGGCAACATGGGCGGCTGCGCGGCGGTCTGCGAGATGCTGCTGTCGTGCGAAGGCAATTGTGTCCGGCTGCTCGGCGCCCTGCCCGCCGCCTGGCCGTCCGGCGAGTTCCGCCATTTCGCGGCGCCCGGAACGCTGGACGTGTCCTGCCGCTGGTCCGGCGGAGGCAATAAAGTATATGTTGACCTCCGCACCGAACTCGCGGGCAGCTGGCTGCTCTGCGTCGGGGACAACACCGTCCCCGTCTCTCTGCCCGCCGGCGGCGCGTGTTCGCTGACGTTTTAAGCACGGGGTCAGACCCGCATTCCGGTTTTGCCGGAAAATTGCTGTGGGTGTTTATAAAAAAAGCAAAAATTAGAGAAAAATTTTTGTAAAAAAGTGCTTGACATCACCGGAGGCCGAGAGTATAATGGCAAAGCTGTCGCTCAAGAGAGCACCGCGAAAACGGGGCCGCGACAGCGGATGGACCTTGAAAAAAGAACAGCGTAAAAATAACATGTAACTCGTCAAAAAATTGAGTTAGAGCAAGAAAAGCTCGTTAAAAAATCACAAGCCAGTGCACCGAGAGGTGCTAAAGTAAAGAGCTAAGCTTTAAGCTTGCAGATATTTAATCTGAGAGTTTGATCCTGGCTCAGGAC
>JAFZSK010000114.1 GCA_017620915.1 Clostridia bacterium
ATACTGTCGCCGGCGTTGACGATGGAGATCTCGGTATAGTCACCGGACGGCGGCTGCGTTTTGGGCGGCGGCGTCGGCGTAGATCTCGGGGTCGGATTTGCGGTCGGGTCCTGTGTCTTGGCCGGTTCGGTCGGATCTTCCGGAGCACCGGTCGCCGGAATATCCGTCGGGATATCAGTAGTTATATTACCGGTCGCCGCAGGATCCGTCGGGTTATCGGTCAGTACGGGCTGCTCCGTATTGTCGACAAGTGTTGCCGGTGCGATATCTGTCACGGATGCGGGCGGCACCGTTGCCGGCGCATCGGTAATGTTTGAAACAGTATTATTCGATTTATTGATCTTACTTTTTTTGATTCCGTTGGCCGCGAATATCACCAGCGCCACGGTCAGCACCAGCAGCAGTATTACTGAAAGCCGGTTTATAAAGATCCGTTTACGGCTGTATTTTTTGTACTCACTCATCTTTAGTATTCTCCGTGTCATCCGAATGCTTTGCCGTCTGATACAGCATGTTGTTTATGGCGTTGATATATGCCTTCACACTCGCTTCGAAGATGTTGGGGTCAACGCCGTAACCTTTGTATGCGTTGTCCCCCGCTTTGATGCGCACAGATACGGCACCCTGGGCGTCAATACCGCCCGTGACTGCTTCGATGCGGTATTCGGACAGCGTGGCCTTCACGCCGGTGGCAATATTGATCGCGTTGAACGCGGCCTCGATCGGACCGACGCCCATAGAGCTGCCCTCCGGAGTTTTCTTGCCGTGCTTCAGCAGCCGCACGCTGCACGTGGAGGAAAGCATGTTGCTGGAATTGATGATGTACCGGTCGAGTTTGAACGTCTCCGGGATCTCGGACATAACGTTCTTGAGCAGCGCTTCTATGTCTTTATCATCCACGGTCTTCTTTTTATCCGCCAGCGTTTTGAAATCGGCGAACAGCGCGTCCAGCCGCTCCGGCGGCACATTGTAGCCCATGCTGAGCAGCTTTTCCTCGAACGCGTGGCGGCCGGAATGCTTGCCCAGCACGATCTGACTTTCGGTGCGGCCTACGGATTCCGGCGTCATTATTTCATATGTCTCACGGTTTTCCAGAATGCCGTGCTGGTGGATGCCGGCTTCGTGCGCGAAGGCGTTGTCGCCGATGATCGCTTTATTTGGCTGAACTTTGACGCCGGTAAGCATCGTGAGCAGCCTCGACGTCTTCATGATACGCGTAGTGTCGATATGCGTATCCGCGCCGTAATACGCGGGTCTGACCTTGAGATTCATTACGATCTCTTCCAGCGCCGCGTTGCCCGCCCGCTCGCCGATACCGTTGCAGGTGCATTCCACCTGGTCAACACCCAGCTTTACCGCGGCTAGAGAGTTGGCAACGGCCATTCCCAGATCGTTGTGGCAATGCACCGAAAGCGGCACATCTTTCAGCTCCGGCACGCTGCGCACCGCTTTGATTATGCGGCGCATATCCTCCGGCACGGCGTAACCGACGGTGTCGGGAATATTCAGGATCCCGGCGCCCGCCTGCCGCGCGGTCTTTAATACCTCAATAAGGAAATCCAGATCGCTGCGGGTGGCATCTTCCGCCGAAAACTCAATATCAGCGCATTTTGATGCCGCATACGCTACATATTCGCGAACCGCGGCCAGCAGTTCTTCCCGCGTCATGTGTAATTTATATTTAAGGTGAATATCTGATGTGGCAATAAATACATGGATCCTGCCCTTTGCGGAGCCGGCAATGGCATCATGTGCAAGGTCAATATCATTTTTATTAAGTCGCGCCAGCGCGGCAACTACCGCTTTATTTGTTGCGGCCGCGATCGCTCTGACACTTTCAAGATCGCCGGGAGAGGCCGCTGGAAACCCCGCTTCGATCACGTCGACGCCCAGCTTTTCCAGCGATGCCGCCATCCGGAGCTTCTCATTCACGCTCATGCTAAAGCCGGGCGCCTGTTCGCCGTCCCTCAGCGTAGAGTCAAATATCTTCAAGTAGCGCATGACGCGATCACCCCACACCCTTATTGTACCACAATATAATGGTAAATGGCAAAGGGCAAATAGCAAACTGCGAACCGAGTGATGACGCCGTATTTCCGGGGAACGAAATGCTTTGCCGTTCACTCGGCTTCGCAGGGCAGTAAAATAAGGGCAAATCGCAAATTAAAATACAGAAAATAAGCTATTGACAACATTTCAAACATGCGTTAGAATTACAGTAATTAAAAATCACTGTGAGTGGTTTTGGGTTGCCTTCGGTGTTGTTCCGCGGCAAAGACTTTTTAGGAGGAGTTTAGATGAAAAAGAGAATTCTTGCAATGCTTGCGATGCTGGTAATGCTTGCACTGGTCATTACAACGTTCGCTCCGGCGATCGGTGCCGAGGAAGCCGGCGAAATAACAACGACCGGTGAAGAGGCGGAACCGGTAGAAGGCCCCGGCGGTCTGGATTTCTATTCCATCACCATACATTACGAATCGCCGATTCTGGTGGACTACGTGAAGAATACTTCGAATAAGAAAGACAGTAATTTCTATTTCGAATATGAAGGCGAGACCACCGCTCTTTCGGATGAATATGTGCTGAGAGCCGGTACTACCAAAGATAACGCGTATTTTATCAACCTTGATGCCAAGAAAGCTGACGGATGTTTTTATCAGCTCCGTTCGAAAGAACTCGGACTGAACGCTTCCGCGCAGTATTCGAAAGTTCCGTACAACTACGCGTATATCTGCCATATTCAGGATAAAGCAGTTATTAAATCCAAAGAATCCATCAGCCTGTTCGGCATTACCGATTGCTATGATCAGGGCGAGCCTTACGTAAATAAAAACCCCAACATCTCCTATGACAGCGACGGCTATGCTCTCGCGCAGGAACTGGACGAGGAAGGCAACAACTACCGTATCGATATCAACGGATATCTCCTCCCCAAGGACAATGTATGGCGCGACTCTCTGGGCAAAAGAGTTGAGATGTTCTATAAGAAAGCTCATGTAGTATTTACCGGATACGATTCCAAGAATAAGCCGGTCTATGCTGTAGAATATTACGATAAATATGTAATGTTCCCGTTCGAAATGCGCTTTGATGAAAACGGAAAGATCAGAGATATTTCCGATGTCTCCGTTCTGCAGTACGTGACTAAAGAAGAACTGGATGCGTTCATTGAAGCTAACCCGGATGCTTCCGGCAGCAATCCCAAATATCTTGAACTCGATAAGTCCACAATGGATCCCGAAGAGATCAAGACCATGACATCTTCTTCCAATAAAAAGAAGTATGTGTTCCCTGCCAACAGCAAGACTCCGAGAGAACTTCTCGCTATCGATAAAGCACAGTTTGAAGACGAAGCAGTTTACTACGATCCGAACACCAAGTTTACCGATGAGAATATCGAGCGCACCGGTAACCAGGAACAGAAAATCGCGGTCATCTCGAACCCCGCTTTGGGCAGCCCGATACTCAATGTCAAGATCAAATCCATAACCGTTGAGATCGACGCGGTAGGCGATAAGATCTACGATAACCCCGAAGAAGATCCGCAGAATAAGAACATCATTACTCTCACCCTGGGCGATTTCGAATACAACTGCGCACTCAGAGATCAGGCGCTTGCCGAGAAACGCATCACTCAGGAAGAATATGACCGGAATCCTTCGATGATCGTCGGTTCCGTGCACAGCAAGACTACCAGCACCGAGCCCAATTTCGATACCAACAAGACCGAGCAGCGCAAAGCTACCGTTCAGTCTCTGGAATTCGAACTTGACGAAGAGACCATTGCCAAGTTGCCGAAAGACGCTACGATATTCGTCAACTTCCATATCGAAACACATCAGCCCGAAGCAGCGTTTGACATTTCCAAGTGCAACACCGAAAAAGGCGGCAAGACTAAACTGACGCCGGTCAATGCTGACGCCTATAAGATGCCTGATCCTCCGAAGGAAGATCCCAAGGATAACAACGAGAGCGCCGGATTACCCACCTGGGCACTTATCGCTATCATCGCCGGCGGTGTAGTTCTGGTCGGTGTCATCGCTGCCGTTATTATTGCGGGCGCTAAAAAGAAGAAAGCCGGCAAGGATAAGACAGTTGAATAACCCTCCGGTGAATCTAAATAATTGACCATCTGTAAGACAGTGCATTCGGGGAGCGGTCGAGACCGCTCCCCTTTTTGTATGTTGACACCGGGAACGCGGTTATTGTATAATCCAATACGTTGCAACGGCAACGGAAAGGATCTGTGACATTGACCGATGGTCGACGACAGCAGCGTACCCATACAACTGATTATAGGTATTATCTCGTTTATCCTGTCTGTAATATTTGCCTGCGCGGAAAACGCGCTGGACAAGCTCAACGACTCCGAACTTAAAAAGAACAGCCAAAAGACCGGCGGCAAGCGCTATGAACGCCTGCTCAGGATATCGGCCGACGATACGGATTATATCGAGGCAATGCACACCGGCAAGCTTTTCACGCTGTTTGTTTCGGTAGTGTGCTTTTTGCTTATTCTGCTTAACTGCATAATTTTGATTTTTAGCGTCCGGAATCAGATACTTATCGTATTCGCGTATTTGGCCGTATGCACGCTGCTCTCATCCGTATTTGTGTATCTTATCCCCCGTCATATTACGACGCAGGATCCGATAAAATCCGGGACCCGGCTGGTCGGTTTCATAATTCTGTTCCGCACACTGCTGTTTCCATTCGTGCGGCTGAATTACTATCTGGCGAAAGCGATCCTGGCGGTCTTCCGCGTTAAAATAACCCGCGCGCCGGAAAAGATCACGGAAGACAGCATCATTTCACTGGTCAATGAAGGCCAGGAAAGCGGTGTTATCGGCGATGAAGAGCGGGAAATGATCAGCAACGTATTCGATCTTGATGACAAAACTGCCGGAGATGTTATGACGCACCGTACCGAGCTGTGCGCGGTGGAAGTCACGGATCCGCTGGACAAGATCCTCGATATCGCGTGCGGCGAAAGGTATTCGCGCATACCGGTATATAAAGACACCATTGACAACATCATCGGCATAATACATATCAAAGATCTGCTGCGCATTGACCCTGCCAGTTTCAAAATTGAAAACGTGCTGCGGGAGGCCGCGTTTGTCCCCGAATCGCAGAAAGTTGACGAAGTGCTGAGCGTGCTTCGTAAAAACAGCACGCATCTGGCGGTCGTGGTAGACGAATACGGCGGTACCGCAGGCATCGTCACGATGGAAGATATACTGGAAGAACTGGTCGGCAATATCCGCGACGAATATGATTCCGAAGAAGAGATCATTGAGGAGAAGGAGATCACGCGGCTCGATGACAATACTTACCTCGTGGCCGGTCTGACGTCCATCGAAACGGTCAATGACCAGCTGGAACTGAATATTCCCGATGATGAATACGGCACGATGAGCGGTTTCGTGATCGGCCTGCTGGGCAAAATACCGGATGAAGACACCCATCCGGAAGCAGATTACGAAAACCTGCATTTCGTCGTAGAAAACAGCAACGACAAGATAATAACGCAATTGCGTCTCGAGCTCCGTAGCGAATCAACGGTAGTCATACAGGAAGAACAGCTTGATCAGAACCACTGATACCAGCAGCAGAATATAAAACAGGCGAAGGAAGACTTTGACGACTTTGTTGTTGAAGCCTTCTTTTCCGTTATATATACGGATGAACGGCAGCGCCAGCAGCATTCCGGGCATACAGAAATTTCGTTTGAGTTCGTCCGGAAAGCTGTTGCGGTATTCTTCCGAACGGCCGAACAGCAGCGAGATAACAAAAACCACTATCGACAGCGTAACCACAAAAAACGCCACTTTTGTAAAAGTATAATTAGAAAACAGGTACTTGCGGCGTTCGATGGCGGCGAGGCGTTCGTTGTCCCCTTTTTCGATTGCGGCCATGTCCTTCCCTTCCTGCTCGCGCAAATAAATAAACATCACAAACGCCAGGATCGGCATATACGGCGCAAATTCCATGCCGATCAGCAGCGAGAGCGCACACAAAAAACCGATGCAGAAAATACGTTGGAACTGCGTTTTCATCCGCTCGTAAAACATCAGCGAACCGATGCACAGGAAGCAGGTCAGCGCAAGAGAGAAATATGAACGAATATCCGTAAAGCTCTTTTGACTGTAGAACGCATAGCGGTACGGAAACGCACACAGGATCGCAATAATAAGGTTGCGGACGAGCAGCGTTGACAATTTCGACGCGTGCCGGTACGCTTCCATTGACAGCAGCGCGAACAGCGGCAGCGCCGCGTAACCGACAACGCCTAAAACATACATCAATATCTGATTCGTTACGATGCCCGAAAACGCGAACACATAACAAGTCAGGCTGAGCAGCGTGGCGCAGCGCAGCAGAAAATGATCGATCCCGTATGTTCTTGAATTAGAGCTCTCTCCGTCCATTCGGTATATGACTTTAAGTTATTGTCTTCTTTTAAGGTAGACCCACGGTTCCAGCGCAACGGTAAGGCCGGTAAATATAAACAATACCGCGACGGAAGGATATTCCGAAAGGGTCAATACAGAGCAGAGTTTAAGGAAATATATGCCGAACAATGTATTGACGATGGCGAAGGCAAGCACCCACCACCAGCGTTTGATCTCCAGTGCGCGCAGCTGTATTGCCGCTGAAAACTGTGCCGCGGCCAGAAACAGTGC
>JAFZSK010000115.1 GCA_017620915.1 Clostridia bacterium
CCGGCATCGATCCCGCCGCCTCCGATCCGTTCCTCAAGCTCACATTCTGCGGCAAAGAGTACACCCTTAGATCGTACACCGCGGAAGGCGACCGCTACGTGTTCAGCTTCAACAAGATCGCGCCTCACCTGATGAACGAGACCATCGATTACAAGCTGTACGCCACGCTGCGGGGCGAGACCGCGCCGGAGCTGGTGTACGCGGCAGACTACAGCATCGTAAAATACTGCACCAACATGCTTACCAAATACAGCGACAACGAGCTGCTGCGCACCGTGCTGGTGGATATGCTGAATTACGGCGCCGCCGCGCAGAAATACATGAATTACAATACCGGCGCGCTGGCAAACAGCGGTCTCACCGCGGAGCAGAAAGCCTGGGCGACCAACACAAGCATATCCTACAACCCGAACGGCAACAACAAAGCCTATTCGACCATTACCGATCCCACCGTCAACTGGACCAAGACCGGTCTCCGGCTGGAGGATTCGATCGCGATCCGCCTGAAATTCACTGCCGATAATATTACGGGCCTCACGTTGAAAGTCACCGGCGGCGGCAAGACCTGGAACCTGAGCAGCTCCGCGATCCAGACCACCGGCGAGACCGATGAGAACGGCGACCCGGTGTACGTGATCTACTTCCGGGGCGTGCTCCCCACTCACTTCTACACGCGGTTCCTGTTCACGTTCATGCGCGAAGGCGAAGCGGTGAGCAATACGCAGAGCTTCGAGATCGACAGCTACGTAGGCAATCATCTGGGCGACGGCGACTACAAACTCACATCGCTGCTCTGGAACATGTTCTACTACTGTAAATCCGTGACCGCGTACGCGGATGCCTCGGGGCAGAATTGAATACGCGAAGACACAAACACCATATCAGGAGGAAACACAACATGAGTTTTTTCGATAAGATCAAAGCATCGTTTAACAAGTCCGCCAAGCAGATCAAAGAACTTAGTAAAGACTTTAACACCGACCGCCGGATCACTCTGGAAAAAAAGCCGGGCGATCTTGAAGAGCTGAAAGCCGCCGTTGACGTCGGTGATCCGGGCAGCGTTGCCGCCTACTGGGTGTACGCGGTCGCGTGCCTCGGCGTCGATTACGACACCGGCATGAGCATGATGAAATACCTGTTTGCCGACCTGGAACCCTACGGCCGCGGCTTCACGGAAGGCGGCGGTGCGGGCCGCGCCGGCTGGGATCTGAGCTTCAACGAGCGCCTCGAGGACGACGATTATCGCTGGCTGCCGAGGGCATATTTCGTTGGTGCCAAAGCAGACAACGGTTTCAATCCGCCCGAGCCGCTCGCCGTTGACCTTCACTACAACAGGCACAACACCGAAGCCAGCAACGAGCAGTCATTCAAGGCGCTGGGCCGCCTCAACGTAGTGTACTGGGTGCAGAGCAACGCCGCGGGCAACAAGGTCAACATCACCCTCAGCAAATTCGACGGCAGCGAGCGCTGGTACGTGACCAGCGGCATTTCGTCGTCCGGTCTGTTCTACGACCAGCGCGCCGGTCTCACGGCGGAAGCCAGAAAGAAACTGTATCAATGAAAAACGCCCGGATAACGATACCAATTCAGGCAGCGTTAATGTATATTGCACACGGCTTCTTCTTTGCGGTATTTTTTGCCATAAATCACGATTATGCCGATAAGTGGCCGGTCATGCAGTTCTTTGAATTCGGGGGCGTGTTCATTGCGCTGGCGCTGGCCTGCGGAGCGGTCGGGCTCGTCCTCTCCCTCGTCGGAATGAAGAAAGAACTGCCTTCGCCGCTCAAAATGACGCTGATCGTAAAACTCGCGCTGATCCCGTGGTACGGCTTCAATGTGTACTACGCGCTTTGTATCATCGGCGGGATGCTTAACCCGTTTTTATGGTTTATCATACCGCTCGAAATTGCTGTGATGGTGAGCGTGACCTGGATACTGATGATTCTGACCGGTGTCCAGGACGTTGTATACGTATGCCAGGCGCTCAAAGATAAGCGCCTGGCCCCGTCGCCGGCCGTTATTGCCGGCCTGATAATGCAGTTCATTTTTGTACTCGACGTTGCCGGGGCCGGACTGTTGGTCGCGGCCGCCGGCAAGGCTGCTCAGGCGTCCACGACGAGCTCGTCGCCCGCGGCCCCGAGCAGCGCTTTGTGAGCGGCATCGTCCAGGAGTGCCGAGAGCCCCCTGGCGCCGAGCCTGCGGCGGAAGGCCTGACGGCAGGCGGTCCGCAGCGCGCGGGCAGTGAATTTTAACTCCACGCCGTAGGCGGCGCGGAAGGTACGGCGCAGGTTTTCCAGCGCCGTATTCTTTTTTTCGGTCAGGATGCCGTAGAGGTCTTCCTCCGAAAGCGGGCGGATGTGTATTACATGGTTGAGGCGGCCCGCGAATTCGGCCAGCATGCCGAACTCGATGAGGCGGGAGATGGCCTCGTTGGTGTCGAGGGGTTCGTTGACGTTCCGCTCAGGCGAGCCGTCGGTGCCGCGTTCGACGCTGAAGTCGGCCAGGAAACCGATTGCCCGCCGCGGTGCGGGCGCCGCGAACGCGCCTTCGAAGACGCCGCCGCAGACGAACATCATGTTGTCCGTGCAGAACTCCTTCGCATCGGAGAGCAAGGTGCCGCGGCGCGTGTTGGGAAGCGTTTCCCCCTCCACCATCTTGAGGAGGTCGTGCTGGGTGGATTTGCGGAAGGCGTCCACGGTCGCGTCGGGGCTGGCGCACAGCTTGTCGAACTCGTCCAGGAAGACGATGGCGTACCGCGCGTCGTCCCCGTAGCGGGAGAAGAGGTTCTGCAGGAGGTCCTGCTTGTTGCGGCCGCAAAAGCCTGTGGGCGTCAGCGTGGACGCGTCTTCGATTACGACGGGCACGGGGACAATGCGCGCCGCCACCCTCAGCAGCTCGGTCTTGCCCGAGCCCGTGGGCCCGTATATGAGGCAGTTGCGTTTGCGCAGCTCCAGCTGCGGGTTGGCGGTCAACGCCAGATGTTCGCGCAGTGCCATGGCGAAGGCGGTTACGGCGCCGTCCTGGCCGCCGATGTACTCTTTGAAGTAACCGATGAGTCTGGCCAGCGGCCACTCTGCCAGGAAGTCGCCGCATTTTTCAGCGAGCGTGCGCCTGTAGCTTTTGGACAGTTCGTATTCTTCTTCCACTTCGTCAATGAAATTGAGGATGTCATCGCGGCCCGCGGAGGAGTTGGTGTTTTCGTTTGTGTTGTTTGGCATTTTGATTATCCTTTCGATCTTTTCAGATTAGCTCGGGGCATAGTTGTCCCGGCGAAAAGATCTAAGGATGTTGGAATTGCTCAATTTGGACCTCCTGAAAGGGAAAAAGGCCTGCTGCCCGGATCCGCGCAGACGGGGCGCTTAACGGCAGCGGGGCGTATTATGCCACAGCCGTGAACGGAATGCAACAGGTTTTTTGAGCCTGCAACGGCCGGCGGCGCTCGCTCATCAGGTCAAAAGCATGTGTTTTCGAAAAAGTAAGACAAACATGCTTCAACGAGTGTTTTTGTCTTACATTCTCGCTCATTTTAGCGGCAATTCAACACATCAAATAAGACTATTTCCATCAAACGGGAAATCTTGTCTTATTTTGTCCCCTTCCAGCCCTCAAAATATAAGACAATACTCCTCGAACGGGCGTAATTGTCTTACATTTGGGTCTTCAGGCACTTCACAGATGCAGCCTGAGCGAGCGCCGTCTGTCGCGAAGTATTAAACCGGCGGTTCAGTTCGGCGGTTCAGCTCGGTGGTAATGCTCGGGAGTTCAGCACGGGCTCAGCCTTCTTGACAAAACCGCTGTTTTTAACTAAAATACCGCTATCAACCCGAGTTTTACTCACAAGGAGGGTCATATGATAAAAAAAATAATATCTATTGCCGTTGCGTGCGTGCTGCTTCTGTCAGGCATTACGATGTTGACGGTGTCTTCGGCGGCATCGGGCGGCGATCTGCCTTTTGACCTTGTCGCTCCCGCCTATGTAACAGCGGTCTGGCTTGAAGAAAATGATTCACCTACGACTACCAAGCTGACATACAGCCTGAGCAATGATATGACGACGTTTTTCAAGAATAAGGAAAACGCGCATCTGAACGACACTATCGAGCAGTTTATGCAGAACATCGGCTGCGACGATATCTGGATGACTATTCAGGTCGACTGGGCCGTTGACGACGTCAACGACAGCGTATCCGGCTGGCATTACACGAAATACTGGGACGGCGACGAATATTTTGGGCTCGGCCGTGACAGCGAGGGCAACGCGCGCTGGAGCGAATGGGATATCATTGACGGCGGTTTCAACAACGCGACCGAAACGGTACAGGACATCTGGGTCACCCGCGGCCTGCCGAATGACGACCGCTGGAACGGCAACCCCGAGACCCACACCCCGGGCGTGAAGGACCAGCTGAAGCCGGAGCAGTACACATATAACGAAGAGTTGGAGGAACTGCGTATCGACTACACCAAGCACACTGTGTATTTCCGCGCGCGCTTCGTTGTGACCGTAAGAATAGATGGCACCCCGGACAAGTATTACTTCTCCGACTGGTCGAACGTTACGAGCGTCGGCAAGGATTCCGAAAAATTCGAGCCGCTTACGAAAGCCGACATTGACGCCCCGGTGATCACCAGCCTGCATATGACCGACAAAGAGTTCAACGACAACCCGATCGTCGCGTTTACGCTCACAGTCCCCGATAAACTTGCGGAGAATGCGACAAAGCTCGAGGCCAACGGCGGCGGTATCGTTATCGAAGTCTGGGCCCGCGTCAAAGGCGATACGGAATTCAAGGAGCTTCAGGGCGACTGGCTGATCAAAGCCGGTGAGATGGAATCCGCGCTGTTCAATCTGGCAAACGAGGAACGTCCGACTGTTCCCAAAGACAGCATCATCGAGCTGCGCTGCAGATACCGCTGCTCTCAGTCCGGACAGGATGATTTCTACTCCGACTGGTCCAAGACGATCTCGTTCGGTACCGATGATATCAATTATAACCCCGGCACAACCACGACAGACACCCCCGGTAACAGCGGCAACTCGAGCAGCAGCTCTAAAAAATGCCCGATCTGCCACTTCTGTTCACAGCCCCTCGGCCTGTGCATCTTCATCTGGCTGCTTATCATCCTGGTTGTAATAATCATAATCGTGATCATTATCGCAAAAGCCAGGAAGAAAAAGAAAGACAAATAAGTTTTAAGTTACAGGTTTTAAGTTTTAAGTTAAGGTTGTAAGATAATCGGCAACGATGCGGCGGATAGCGTCGACATCGGAAGTCTTGCAGATGTTGTCCCGCACCGCGGCGCTTCCCGGAAGGCCCTTCAGGTACCAGGCCGCGTGCTTGCGGAACTCGGATGCGGCGGTGCGCTCGCCTTTGAACTCGCGCAGTAGTTCAAGGTGGCGGAGAATGGCAGTGAGCCGTTCTTCGCGGGTGGGCAGGCCGCCGTTTTCTATTATCCGGCGGAAGATCCAGGGGTCGCCCATTGACGCCCGGCCGATCATGACGCCGTCAACGCCCGTTGTCCGCAGCGCCGCCAGCGCCGATTCGCGGTCGACCACGTCCCCGCTCAATATGACCGGTATCCGCACCGCCGCCTTCACGCGCGCCGCCGCGCCCCAGTCCGAGCGCCCGCTGTAATACTCTTCGCGGAACCGGCCGTGTACAGTCACTGCCGCCGCGCCGCCCTGCTCCGCCGCTTTCGCGCAGTCAACGCACGTTTCTGTCCCGGTGTCAAAACCGCGCCGCAGTTTGACCGTGACCGGTACTTCTACCGCGCGTATAATTGCCTCCGTGATCCGGGTTATCAGCCCCGGGTCGCGCATGAGGGCGCTGCCTTCGCCGTTGCCCGTGATCTTGCGCATGGGGCAGCCCATATTGACGTCGATCAGTGCCGCACCGCCGTCGGCGAATATCTTCGCCGCCTCCGCCATGACTTCCGGCTCCGAGCCGAACAGCTGTACACCCAGCTGACCTTCCTGCGGCATGGTGCGGGCCAGCTCGAAACTGGCGGCACTCTTGTAGTGGACGCCCTTCGCACTGATCATTTCAGTGTATGCGAACGCGGCGCCCTGCTCGCGGCATAGCAGCCGGAACGGCAGGTCGGTGACGCCCGCCATCGGTGCCAGCAGCACGTTATGGGACAATCTGAGCGAACCGATGGACAGCGGCCGCACCGGCGCTGCGTCCCGTATGAGCGATTCTGCGAAACTTTTCGGCGTTGTCAACACCCCCCTGACATATTGTAATTGCAGCCTAAAACAGTGTCAATAGAATTAGATCCAGTCTTTGAATAGAATTAGGGAATTGCGCGACCGCCGGAGGAGATGAATTCACGCACGCCTTTTTCATTGCGGCCGCTTCATTTTCATTTTTTTAGCCGTATTTGGTATAAACAGCCCGAACTTACGTAGTTTTGTACTAGTTTTTCCATGCTCTCGCTCATTTTCAAAAATGCGAAATTGAAATATTGGTATAAGATAATTGATCTGGATTAAATTAATCCTGTCTTTCGGAATGCTCTTGGAATAAAAAATTGAATCTAAAGCAATTTAATCCTAATCGCTCAAGAATCGATTGATCCGTTAATCAAGAGAAGGCGCCCGGCATGGTATAAAACAGCAAGAAACAAGCATTTTTGTCCAAATCTACCTGTCGAATGACCGAGCGCCGTCGGTCGCGCGGCCTGACGGCGTTACGAAATCGGGAGTAGCGCTGCTCGATCAAGCCTCTTTGACTATTTTAGCTAAATAATATATAATAGCATTATATTAAGTTCGAGTATTTGAGCGAAATACTTAAAAGAAAGTGAAAGAAACGAAAATGAACAGAACAGCACGGAAAAACAAGATGTTGATCAGCCTGATCATTGCGGTGGTGTGCGCGTTGACATTGACCGCCTGCGGAGGCAAAACAGGCACCGAACCTACTGTAAAGCCCGCCGACCCCACCTCGGACAATACGATCTCCAACTCTACCGCGCTGCCCACCGAAGCGGCCACGGAAGTTCCGCCGGATGCGCCCACCGAGGCCGCCCCGACAGAAGCTTCAACAGAGACCGTCTCTGCCGCACCTACGGATGTAACGACCGAGGCCCCGTCCGCCGCACCCACAGAGGCTCCGACGGATGCTGCCGCCACGGCAACCGCTGAAACCGTTACGGAGGTTCCGACGAAAGCCCCCACCGCGACACCTACGCAAGCCCCGACAAAAGCACCCACCGAAGCACCCACCCAGGCGGGCAATGTTTATCCGATCAATCAGCAGACAGCGGACAACTACACCGTCTCAATCATAGAATTCAACGTTCAGACCGAAACCGACACGACTTACCCGCTGGAAGACCGTGCCGACGTGTTCCGCGCGCTTATGGATGAATTGCAGCCCGACGTGGTCGGCATGCAGGAAGTCGGCCCGAACTGGCGCGAACTGCTGGACAGCACCGTGTTCAATGACTCATACGCAGGCTTCGGCGACGCGCGCGGCGATGACGGCGAAGCGAATCCGATCTATTACCGCGTTGACAAGTTCGACAAAGTGGCTGGCGATACATTCTGGTTGTCCGAAACTCCCGATGAGTACGGCTCCAAGACCGAAGGCGCGAACCTCCCCCGCATCTGCACCTGGATCACGCTGCGCGACAAGTCCACCGGCGTCGAATTCACCGTATTGAACACCCACCTCGACCACAACGGCAACAACGAAGCCGCCACCGGCCGCTAGATCCGCCTGCAGCAGCTGGGATACATTATCAAGGAAATGCAGGGCATGTTTGATAAACCGCTGTTCTTCACCTGCGACCTGAATCAGCGCATTCTGAACAGCAAAGGCAACTTATTCCCCATCCAGAAAGTTATCCGCGGCCAGCAGCCGTATACGGATACGGACGGCACCGAATACAACATTAAACTGGGCGACGCGCGGATGGACGCCAAAGAGACCGTGCCGGCAGACCGCATTGCCTGCATGGTCAAATATTTTGACGAATCCTCCGACGCATACGACCCCGCCAACGAGCCGGTCGACTTCGTGTTCTACAACCCGGTCTACGCGGAGGCACTCACATACAATACACTGCTGTATTCGCAGGACGACACTTGGATCTCCGACCATCTGCCGCTGGTGACCACATTCCGGATCATCACTTCGGGCGATACAGAGCTGCCGTTTGTCGGCTGAGCACATAACAGCCCGGATCGGTACGGCCGGGGCGGAAGGAACAGAGCGTGGGACAGGAGTTTTTACCAGTCAGCATCGAAGAGATACGCGCGTCAGGAATAGAGACGCCGGATTTCGTGTTCCTTGCGGGGGACGCGTATGTTGACCACCCCTCCTTCGCCCCCGCGCTGATCGGACGCGTGCTGGAGGCGGAAGGCTACAGCGTAATGCTTGTCCCCCAGCCCGAGTTCCGTACCGACGACGCGTTTCGCGCGCTGCCGAAGCCCCGGCTGGCGTTTCTGATCTGCGCGGGTAATATGGATACCATGGTGAACCACTACACCGTGGCGGGGAAGAAGCGTCAATCCGATTTCTACTCCCCCGGCGGCCGCACGGGGCAGCGTCCCGACCGCGCCACCATAGTGTACGGCAAGCAGCTCCGGCGCCTGTTTCCGGACGTGCCGATCGTTGCCGGCGGCATCGAAGCCAGCCTAAGGCGTTTAGGCCATTACGACTACTGGTCGAACCGCGTGATGCGGTCGATACTGATCGATTCCTGCGCAGACCTGCTGATATACGGCATGGGCGAGCAGCAGGTGAAGGAGATCGCGGCGGAACTGGCCGCGGGCAGACCGGTGAGCGAGATCACGGACGTGCGGGGCACGGTGTACAAATGCCGCGAACTGCCGGAGGGGTTCACGCGCGAAGGAACGGTATTGCCGCCCTTCACCGAAATTGCCGCCGACAAGCGCACGTACGCGGAAAGCTTCGCCCTCCAGTACCGCAACACCGACCCGTTCCGGGCGCGAATGCTGGCCGAGCCGTACGAAAACTGCTACGTGATCCAGAACCGCCCCGCGCTGCCGCTGTCGCAGGCGGAGCTCGACGCGGTGTACGAACTGCCCTTCGCCGGCCGCGCGCATCCGATGTACGACAAAGACGGCGGCATACCGGCGGCCGCCGAGATCAGCTTCAGCATTACTTCGTGCCGCGGCTGTTTCGGGGCCTGCAGTTTCTGCGCGCTCACCTTCCACCAGGGCCGGATCGTACAGGCCCGCAGCCACGAATCGATCCTGCGCGAAGCGGAAAAACTTACCAGACGACCGGATTTCAAGGGCTATATCCATGACGTGGGCGGTCCCACGGCCAATTTCCGCGGGCCGGCGTGCGCGAAACAATTGACCCATGGCGCGTGCCCCGAGCGGCAGTGCCTGTTTCCGGAACCCTGCGTGAGCCTTAAAGCGGACCACAGCGACTACCTGGCGCTCCTGCGCAAACTGCGCGTGCTGCCCAGCGTCAAAAAAGTGTTTCTAAGATCGGGCATCCGGTTCGACTACCTGATGGCGGATCCGGAGCGGGAGAAGGTGCTGCGGGAATTGACCGCGCACCATATCAGCGGGCAGCTGAAAGTTGCCCCCGAACACATCTCCGACACCGTGCTCTCGGTGATGGGCAAACCGCCGCACCGCGTATACGAAGCGTTCAGCGAACTGTACAGCCGGATCACGAAAGAGAGCGGCAAAAAACTGTTCACCGTACCGTACCTGATGTCCTCGCACCCGGGCTCCGGGCTGAAAGAGGCGGTGGAACTCGCCGAATATCTGCGCGACCACCGTATCCGCCCCGAGCAGGTGCAGGACTTCTACCCCACGCCGTCCACGATCTCCACGTGTATGTACTACACCGGGCTGGATCCGCGGACAATGAAGAAGGTGTACGTTGCCGCGTCTCCCCGCGAGAAGGCCATGCAGCGCGCGCTCATCCAGTACTCGCGGCCGGACAATTACGCGCTGGTCAAAGAAGCGCTCATTGCCGCCGGACGCCGCGACCTCATCGGCAGCGGCAGCAAATGCCTGATCAAAGGCTACGAAAAACAGACCAAGTCGAACCACGGCCCATCGAACCGCGGCCAATCAGACCGCAGGCCAAACAGACCCTCAAAAAAGGAGAATCAGCTATGAACAAAAAAGTATTGCTTATGCTGCTGCCGGTAGTGCTCATCGTTGCCGCCGTGTTCACCGTAAAGGACGCGTCGGTATTTGCCGCATACACCTTCAAAGCGTACGACGTGCGCGAAGAACACGAGCCCCTGCGCGTCGAAAACGACGACTCCGTTGTTGGCCAGCGCGTGCATGTAAACGGTGAGATCATCGGTTTCGGCTTCAATATGCCCACCTGGAACACCAACGACTCCACCGCTACACTGGGCGTGTACAAGTGGGACACAGACTTTGACACCACGCTGGAGCACGAACCGCTGTTTACGAAAAACTTCACCTGCCGCGACAACGCGTACAATCAGGTGCGCTTCAAGGACGATCCCCAGCCCGCGGGCGAATACTTCTTCGCGATCTACAACACTTCGGGCCCGGTGGGCTGCTACTACATCGCCGACAACAGCGTCTCGAAGGGTTTCTGCTACAACAACGGACTGGAGCAGGAGTGGGATCTGGAATTGACGATCATCTTCAACCAGAAAGAAAAAGAGCCGGTGCTGGAGTGCAAGAGCGCGGACGTTTACTACAAAGCCGTGAATCCGCCCAAAGAATATGTGATCCCGGCGGACAGCCTGATCTATACGCATGAAGTGATGCCGGACACCTGGGTGTTCACCGACGGTCTAGGCCGCACGTCGCTCACCTACAAGGACGTGGGCGGTCCGCGCGAGGACAAGACGCTGGCGCTGTTCTACTGGACCTGGCACAACTCCCAGCGGCTGGCGTTGAAGCCCTTCAACAACACGCTGTTTATGGAAGAGCATCCCGAGGTGAAATACGACTACTACAGCCCGCTCTGGCCCACGAGCAACGCCGGTCACTTCTGGAACGAATCCGTATACGGCTACTACATCTCCACCGACGAGTGGGTGCTGCGGAAGCACGCGGAGCTGCTGGCGGACGCGGGTGTTGACGTCGTGTTCACGGACAACACCAACGGCACCGAAACGTGGCGCGAATGCTACCAGAAAGTATTGTCCACCTGGTCGCAGGCAATGCAGGACGGCGTCAGAACTCCGAAACTCTCCTTCATGCTCCCCTTCAGCGCCAGCGACAACGCACGCGCTCAGCTTCAGATGCTGTTCACCGACGTGTACAAGCCCCAGCTGCATCAGGAACTCTGGTTCTACTGGGAAGGCAAACCGATGCTGATGGCCTGGCCGGGCAAGCTCCGCGACACGGAAGCCCTGGACCGCAACATCAAGACCTACTTCACGTTCCGCAACAATGAACCCAGCTACCTGGACACGGATTCGCAGAACAAGCTGGGCCACTGGGGCTGGTTGTCCATGTACCCGCAGGCGTATTACTACGCCAACGCCGAGGACAAAGCGAAGGGCATCATCGAGCAGGTGACTGTAGGCGTTGCCCAGAACCACAACTATAAGACGCATACATTGTCCGCAATGAACGGCCCGTACAACGCCGGCCGCTCCTACACGCTGGACGAGTCCCACCTGGGCGAGCCTAACAGCAAACTGTACGGCTACAACCTGGCCGAGCAGTTCGAATACGCGCTCTCGCTGGATCCGAAAGTAATATTTGTGACGGGCTGGAACGAGTTGACCGTGGGCCGCTACGAAGAGTGGGGCGGCGTGAAGAACGCGTTCCCGGATCAGTTTGACGACGAAAACTCCCGCGACATCGAGCCTTCCCGCGGCGATCTCCGGGACAATTACTACTACCAGCTGGTGAACTATGTCCGCCGCTACAAAGGCGTCCGCCCGATCCCCACGCCCAGCGACCCGGTCAGCATCGACCTGAACGGCGGCAGCGCGCAGTGGCAGAGCGTCGAACCGTACTTCGCGGCGTACATCGGCAACACCGGCGACCGCGACGCGCTGGGCTACGGCCGCACGGAATATAAAGAGTTCTCCGGCCGCAACGACATCATCGGCGCGCAGGTGGCGCGGGACAACGACTTCTTCTACTTCCGCGTGGAATGCCGGGACGATATTACCCCGTACACGGACAAGCTCTGGATGAACCTGTACATCGACTCCGACCAGAACAACCAGGGCTGGGAGTCTTTCGACTACATCCTGAACAAGACCGCCGCCTCCGACAAGACCGCGGTGCTGGAGCGCTTCACCGGTAACGGATACGACAGCGAGAAAGTCGCCGACTGCGAATACGTACTGGACGGCCATTATCTCACCGTCAAGGTGCGGAAATCCGACCTGGGCGTTTCGGGCGACAAATACACTGTGAACTTCGCGTGGACGGACAACGTACACGACCTCGACGACACCGGTGAAAACGGCGTCTACTCCCGCTTCAATGGCGAGATCCTGGAGTTTTACGTGTCCGGCGATGTTGCCCCCGGCGGCCGCTTCAAGTACTCGTACGTGGTGGGCGAAGATCCGGTCATTCCGGGCGGCAACGGTTCTAATAAAGATAACAGCAGCAAAGCCCTCACCGCGCTCTACATCGCGCTGCCTGTGGTGGCGGCGGTGCTGGCCGTGGTGGCCGCGGTCGTGGTGATCAAGCGGCGGAAAGCGGAATAAGAATTAAACAATGTTTTTAATCTTCTCGGTCTGCGCTTCGAAATGGAGTGCAGACCGTTGTTATATTGCCGACCAGGTTGCAAATTGTCACTTGAACTGGCGCCGCGGCGGAGAGTAAAATCTAGTCGACACCATATGACCTGGCCGGAGAGAAGGAAAAACACGTAATGGACATTGGGGGCAGGATCGCCGAATTGCGAAAAGAAAACGGGTTGACGCAGCAGGAACTGGCCGATAAGCTGTTCGTGTCCAGGTCGCTCATATGCAAGTGGGAAAGCGGCAAAAGGCAGCCGGACTACCGGAGCGTGGAGCAGATCGCCGGGGTGCTGGGTATTGACCCCGGGCGGATAGTGTCGACCGAAGAACTGCTGCTGGAAGAATTGTCCGATTGCGTGGCGGCCGGGAGCAGAACGGAGGACAAAGCGGCGTTGACTGCCGGCATGAACGAGTTTTTGTATTCGCTGCCCGCGGCGGCCTGCGACATTTTCGTGCAGCGCTACCGCCTGCGCCGGACGCCCGGAGAGATCGGCGAAATGTACGGGCTCGCGGAAAACCATGTGCGCACGATATTGTCCCGCACGCGCAAAAAACTAAAAAAGTACCTCGGAGGGATGGCAAATGGATAACAGAGCGCTTTTGGATGCTATAGAGGGCATTGACGACGCGCTGGTCCGGCGCGCCGAGGCAGACCGCACCGGAACCGGGCTGAAACGCGTGAAACGAACGGGCGTGCTGTGGAGGGCAATTCCGGTACTCTCGGCGGTACTGCTGCTGGCGGCGGGAATCGCGGCCGGCGTGATCATTGCGCAAAAAACGAAACAGCACGCACAGCCGGGAAGCTCGGGCAACAACGCACAGCCGGGAAGCTCGGGCAACAACGCCCCGATCGGCAGCAACAGTACTGCCGAACCATCAGGCGAGCCTGTTGTTTCGGAAGATATCCTGCTGTCGCTGGACAGTTTCCTGACCGGCGAAGGATTAAATGCAAATATGAACTCTCTGGAGCGTTTTAAAGAAATAATCTCCCGCTACCGCGTCAATGGAATCGGTGTTCTTGATCTTTCAGATAATGATACTGCTCATTTTATTTACGACTATTCCGGTTCATTCAGCGTTACTTTCCTGCGCGTTTTTACGGCTACGTACGATCAATATTCAGGAAATCGGCCTTCTCTTGCATCGGGCATCATAGCATACGCTCCGGTCGAAGGCCTGATACTTCCGTTCGGGATAGAATTCGGTGATGAGCTTATTGATGTATTGCGAATTCTAGGTGTTAACTCCGACGATCTGTCAAACTGGCTGAAACAGCCCTCCGTCACGCTTTCGCTGGCTGAAACGAAGACCATGTCCCTGAAACTGAATTATTTTAACAGTTCCGATAACTGTGAGTATTCACTGGATTTTGAGGCAATATTCGAACCTGACCCGCCATATAATGAAGCGAATCATACTCTAAGTCTGGTATTCAGCAGACTGCCGACTAATGATTCCACGTGGAACGGCACGGTATTGACCGGCGTAAGAATGTGGCAATGGGAATATATCAACTCTCCGGACAGCACGGCTCCCGGGTCTGATCCGTCTCAGCCCTGACCGCGCTTCCTCGTCCGCAGCTTCGATATGCCGAAAAACGCCAGGTAGAACACCGTGATGTACACCAGGAACAGGCCTACCACGATCATCGGGTAGAGGATGCGGTTTCCGTTGACCAGATTGTAGAAAATGTCGTACGGCGTGCCGTCGCCGCGCATCAGGAACATGTAGTTGTACGGGATCAGCACGTCGGCAATATACGCCAGCACGCAGAACACGGTCAATATCAGGAACGATATCCCGATGTTGCGCTTTTTCATATTGACCATGCCCGCCACCGCGATGTACAGCGCCGCGAAGCCGGAGATGGCGTGGGTGATGCCGGAGATCACGTTGTCAAAGGACAGCACCGGATAGCAGCCGTAGTTCTGGCCCGCGCCGTACGTGCCCATGAACGCGATCAGCAGCCCGAAAATAAACACGAAATCCAGCGACGCCTCTTTCATGCGGCCTTTGCAGAACGCGGCCATCGGTATCGCAAAGAGCGGAATGCTGCAGAGGAACAACGGCAGTTCAAGCAGCAGGTTGCCGCCGCGCAGTCCGATGATCAGGAGCTTGAACAGCTCAAAGCCGTCGATCATGATCGCGGCAACGATCAGCACTTTGTTCTTTGTTTTCTCGTCCCGGTGCTTGTTCCGGAGCCCCAGCCACACGGCCAGTCCGATCATGATCAGCATCAGCGACGACACGAACACGAGGTGCTGCCAGGAGAACCAGCCCTCCGCCGGGCGTTTATATCCGCCGAAACCGAAAAACTCTCTTAACGCTTCGATCATGTTGTTCCATTCCTTTCTGCTTCTTCAAACAGCGCCCGCTTCCGCGCCGCCATTTCCGTGCTCCGCGCCAGGTATTCCTCCACGCTTTTGACGTTGAACGCGCGCCGGATCACGCCGGGGGTCACGCGCTTGGACACGCCGCCCGCACCCAGAGCCAGAATGGTCTGGTCCTCCTCCATAATGTGGATGTTGTACGGGCTCTCGTGCCCCGGGAGGCAATACGAGACGTTCTCGTGGTTGCCCAGCATATTCTTTTGTCTGTACATATAATACGGCCTGAGGCCGCGGGTTGTCAACCGGCGGCACGCGGATCCCACCATGCGCCCCGTCACGTTGCTGCGCAGGAGCTCGCGGCGGGAGTCGCGTTTGAGGTCGGCGGCGCGTTTGACCGAGAGCGTGTGCACGGTGACGGATTCGGGCGCAAGCGTCTCCAGCACGTCCAGCGTGTGGCTGAACATGCCGAAATACTCGCCCGGCAGGCCGCAGATGATGTCCGCGTTGATGTTGTCAAAGCCCTGCGCCCGCGCCAGTTCGAAGGCGCGCAGCGTGTCCTCCGCCGTGTGTCTGCGGCCGATCAGCTCCAGCGTCGCGTCGTTCATGGTCTGGGGGTTGATGCTGATGCGGTTGACGCCCGCCGCCCGCATCGCGGTCAATTTGCCCGCCGTGATGCTGTCCGGCCGGCCCGCTTCCACGGAAAACTCCCGAAGGTACGCGGACCGCGACGTGAACAGTTCCGCCGCGTCGTCAATAAGCCGCGCAAACTGGGGCTCGGACAACGACGTAGGCGTGCCGCCGCCGATATATACCGACTCGAGCTTCAGCGACTGCTCCCGTACCAGCGCCGCCACCGCCTCCATCTCCGCGCGAAGCAGCCGCAGATATTCGTCCACGCGGCCGCGGTATTTTTCGATGGAGTTGGATGTAAAAGAACAGTACACGCAGCGCGTGGGACAAAACGGAATGCCGATATATATGCCGATGCGGGACGGATCTGCCGCCTGCTCCGCCAGGAACGCTTTCTGGTTTGCGGCCGTTGTCAACGCCAGTTTCGCCTTCACAGGCCGCGCGCAGTAAAACCCGGTAAGCTCGTCCCGCACCTCGCTCCGGCTCCGGCTCGCCGCCAGCAGCTGGTTCACGATCTTCGTGGGCCGCACGCCGGTGAGGCAGCCCCACGGGGAGCGGTAGCCGGTAAATTCGGAGATGCGGCAATACAAATATCTGACGAGCTCTTTATTGTCCGTGACCGCAGGATCCGGCGGCGTCAGTTCCAGGACGGCGCCGTTGTCCCCCGTCACCCGGATCAGCAAATTGTCGCTGTCCGGATGCAGCGCGAGCACGATCCCGGCGTCGCCGAATATCTGCAGCGCCTCGTAAACGTGGTAGTCGGGCTGGACGCCCGGGTAGAACAGCGAGATTTCCATCACATGTACAAAAAGTAGTTCTCGCGCTTTTCGCGCCCGATGGTGGTGCGGGTGCCGTGGCCCGGGAGCACGATAGTTTCCTCCGGCAGCGTGAACAGCCGGTGGAGCGAGTTCCCCAGCGTATCCATGTCGCCGCGGCCCAGGTCCGTGCGCCCGAAGCTGTCGTAGAACAGCGTGTCGCCGGAGAACAGATACCCGCCGCCCAGCAGGCAGATGCCGCCTTCGGTGTGGCCGGGTGTGTGCAGCACGGTGAGTGTTTCCTCCCCCAGCGCCAGCGTGTCGCCCTCGTTCAGCATCAGGTCGCAATGCCGGAATTCATGGGCGGAACCGAACAGCACCGAGCAGTTCAGGTTGGGGTCATCCATCAGAACGTCGTCGTTCGGATGGATCGCCGTCAATGCTTCGGGAAACGCCGCACAGAAATCTTCGATGTACAGAATGTGGTCGTAATGGGCGTGGGTGAGGACAATATATTTGACTTTCAGTTTCTGGGCGGCGGCAAATTCGGCGATGATGGCGCAGGGGTTGCCGACGTCAATTACGCATGCCTCTCCCGTCTTATCGTTCCAGACCAGGTATGTGTTGGAGCCAAGTAAGCCCTCGGTGAAGCGCTTGATCACAGGCACGGGAGCGCACCTCCTTCGTCTCCGCTGGTGCGGCCGCCGTTGCTGCCGCCAGCGTGGCGGGGCGCCTTGAGCGCGTCGGTGTCAATAATGATCGTCACCGGGCCGTCGTTGACCAGCGCCACTTTCATATCCGCCTGGAAGATCCCGGTCTCCACCCGGATCCCGGCACGGCGCAGTTCCGCCACAAAAAACTCGTACAGCGGGCGCGCCTGCTCCGGCGGCGCCGCTTCTATATATGAAGGCCGGTTGCCCCGGCGCGTGTCGGCATACAGCGTAAACTGGCTGACTATCAGCATCTCGGGCGTCTCCCCCGCGGCGCAGCTGTCCGGAAGGCTCAGGTTCATCACGCCGTTGGCGTCGTCGCAGATCCGCAGCGCGACCAGCTTTTTTATGAGCAGCCGCGCTTCCGCTTCGGTGTCGGTGCGGTTGATGCCTAAAAGCACGGCGAACCCGCGGCCGATGCGGCCGCAGAGCCTTGCGTCAACGGTCACGCTCGCTTCGGTCACGCGCTGGATCACTGCTTTCATATGTACACTCCCTGAAATAACTAAATTATGTGAATTATTGATTTATCTGACTTACCTTACCGTGCGGCTCACGTCCACCACGTTTTCGATGCGGCGGATCTTCCGGACCAGGCGGTCCAGCTCGTCGCGGGACGTGATCTCTACGGTGAGGTCGACGAGTTCGTAATTGTCCCGGGTCTTGCGCGCGTTGATCGCCTGCATCGACAGGTTGCAGTCCGCCACCGCCTTCACGATATCCATGAACAGCGACTTGCTGTCAACGGCCTTGACGCCGATCTGGACCACGTACGAGCTCTTGCTCTTGTCCGCCCACCGCACGTCGATCATCCGGTTCTCGCCTTCGGACATGGACACGATATTGGGGCAATCCGTTCGGTGCACGGATACGCCGCGCCCGCGGGTGATGTAGCCGACAATAGAGTCGCCGGGCACCGGGTTGCAGCAGCGGGACAGGCGCACGAGGCAGTTGTCCAGGCCTTTCACTATGACGCCGCCGCTCTCGCTGTACTTGCGCTCCTGCTGCTCTTCGCGGCGCGCGGCGTCCGCGGCTTTTTTGGCGAGTTCGGCGGCATCATCCGCCGTGGACTGCTCTTTCTGGAATTCGCTGTACAGATTGCCCACGAACTTCTGCGCGGACACATCGCCGAAACCGATCACGTTGAACATGTCGTCCAGTGAGTTGAAATGATGGCGCGCCAGCATGGGCTGGATCCACTCGTCCCGCATCAGCTGGGCGTACGTGCAGCCTACGCGCCGGATCTCGCGTTCTACGGCGTCGCGGCCCCGCTCGATGTTCTCGTCGCGGCGCTCCTTCTTGAACCACTGTTTGATCTTGCTCTTGGCTTCGGAACTTTTGACGATGTTCAGCCAGTCGCGGGACGGGCCGCGGCCGGGCGCCGAGGACGTGATGATCTCCACGAAATCGCCGGTCTTGAGCTTGTAGTTAAGGGGTTTGATCTCGCCGTTGACCTTGGCGCCGGTCATGCGGTTGCCCACCGCGCTGTGGATGGAATACGCGAAATCGATGGGCGTGGAGCCGGCGGGGAAAACTTTGACCTCGCCCTTCGGCGTGAACACGAACACCTCGTCGGTGAACAGGTCCATTTTGAACGTCTCGGCGAATTCGCTGGCGTCGTCGATATCCTTCTGGTTGTCCAGCAGGTTCCGCACCCACTCCAGCTTGAGGTCGGTGTCCGAGACCTTGTAGTCCATGCCCTCTTTATACTTCCAGTGGGCGGCAATACCGTTCTCCGCCACCCGGTGCATCTCCCACGTCCGGATCTGCGCCTCGAAGGGTTTGCCCTGCGGCCCGATCAGCGTGGTGTGCAGCGACTGGTACATGTTCGGCTTCGGCATCGCGATGTAGTCTTTGAAGCGGCCCGGAATGGGCTTGTACGCCTCGTGGATGATGCCCAGCACCGTGTAGCATTCCTGCACCGTGTTCACGATCACGCGGATAGCCAGCAGGTCGTATATCTGCTCCAGCGTCTTGTTCTGCGTCACCATCTTGCGGTGGATGCTGTACAGGTGCTTGGGCCGCCCGTCCAGCCGCGCTTCGATGCCCGCCTCGTCCAGCTTGGCGCGGAGCTCGGCGAGCACGTTGGCAATATATTCTTCCCGCTCCTCGCGCTTCTGGTTGATGGCGCGTTCCAGGCTGGCGTACGCTTCGGGCTCTAAGTACTTGAAGCACAGGTCCTCGAGCTCCCATTTGATCTTGGTCATACCTAAGCGGTGCGCCAGCGGTGTGTAGATCTCGAGAGTTTCGCGGGCTTTGGTGATCTGGGCGTCGGTGTTGACGTACTGGAGCGTGCGCATGTTGTGCAGCCGGTCCACCAGTTTGATCACGATCACGCGGATGTCCGCGGCCATGGACAGGAACATTTTGCGCAGGTTTTCCGCCTGCAGTTCCTCTTTGGTGGTCATCGGGATGTGCTTCAGTTTGGTGACGCCGTCCACCAGGTAGGCAATATCCTCGCCGAACTGCGCGGTGATATCTTCCAGCGTCACGTCGGTGTCTTCCACTGTATCGTGGAGCATGCCGGCAATGACCGTAGCCAGATCCATGTCCATATCCGTGAGCATGGTGGCAACGGCCACCGGATGTATGACGAACGGCTCCCCGGATTTGCGCTTCTGCCCTTTATGCGCAGCACAAGCCAGGGCGTACGCTTTATCTAATAGCGCCACGTCCGCATTGGGGTCGTGCTTCAGTACTTTTTCTTTGAGAACTTCGTATTCGTTCCGATCGTCCGCGTCCGTCATGGTCTCACGCTCCGGAGGGCATATTGTCCGCCTCCCGTCCGGTGAGGCGCGTTCAGTCCGCGGGTCCGGTGAGGAGCGACCGGTACAGTTCCGACGCCTCCAGCTCGACTTTCGTCACCTCGCGGTCCAGGGTGAAATCGGTCTTGGAAGTGCGGTTTACCAGGCCCAGCTGGCCGAAGATGTCCATGGCGGTCTTAAGACGGAACCAGGAACAATTGACTCCGGCGGCGATCAGTTCGGCGCGCAGCGCGATCAGATCGTTGAATTTGAACTCCGGCGGCAGTTTCGAAATGCCCTTGTATACCACTCTCAGGAAGCCCGCGTCGGCAGCAAAGCTCTCGAAAGTAATATACGGCTTATTATACATACAAACCAGCGTTTTTTCAACACCGAGGTCGAATTCGTGTATATCCGTCACCTGCAGGAACAGCTTTTCGGGCCGGAACTGGTCGCGGCGGGGCATGCACAGCACTGAAACGTTCTTGAGGCGGCTTACGCTCTCCAGCAGGCTGCCCGCGCGGAACGCGATGCCGTCCACGTATTGCTGACCGCCCGCGCGGTCGGGCACGGCGAACACCATTTTCAGGTGCGCGGAGTCAACGCCCACCCGCCGCACGTTCACCAGCCTGAGCCCGGTAACAACGATCGCCGGCGCCGCGTTCTCATCCCCGAAAGGCTCGAACGTGGCCAGCATATCCGAGAACTCCGGCGTCAGCAGTTCCCCGCTCACCGCGGCGTCAACTTCCGCCGACTGCCTCGCCGGCAGCAGCGACCAGTCCAGCCCGGCGCAGTACGCGTTGAACGCGGCCAGAAACGGCTCCAGCTGCGATTTATATATCGAGATGCCCACCGCCATGGCGTGCCCGCCAAACCGCTCTAAATGGCCGCTGCAGGCGGAGAGCGCCTTGAACAGGTCGAAACCCCTGACCGACCGGCCGGAGCCCTTGTAGAGCGGATCATCGCCGTTTACGTTGACCGTAAGCGCGATGGCGGGCTTCAGGAATTTGTCCGCCAGCTGCGACGCCACGATGCCGATCACGCCCGGATGCCAGTCCTCGCCCGCGCTGAGCGTCAGCGCGTCGGCCGGGCCGGTGAGCAGCCGCCCGGGCCGCAGCGCGTCGGTGTATACGTCCTGCTCTATGACTTTGCGCGTGCGGTTCTCCTCCGCCAGCGTTTCGGCGGCTTTTTCCGCCTCGGCGCGGTTCGGGGCCAGGAACAGATGGATCGCGCGTTCGCCGGAACCCAGGCGGCCGGCGGCGTTGATCTTGGGCGCGGCTTTGAAAGAGATATCCGTGGAACCGGGTAGCAACGTTTCATTGAAGCCGCAGCTTTCCAGCAGCGCCAGCACACCGCAGTCCAGCGGTCCCGCGGCGCCATCGGGGTCTTTGAGCAGGTTCGCCATTGCCTCCAGTCCCAGCCGCACGTAGATGCGGTTCGTCCCGGTGAGCGGCACGCTGTCGCCGATCGTAGCGATCGCCACAGCGGTGATGTAACCATCCGTTTCCACGGGGTCAACGCCCAGCTCCTCCCCCAGCTTCCGCACCAGCGTGAACGCCACGCCGGCGCCGCATTCGTCGCGGTAGCCGAACGTGCTGTCGGGCAGGTGCGGGTCCACCAGCGCGCCGCATCGGGGCAATTCCTCCCCGGCCAGATGGTGATCGGTGATGACCATTGCCACCCCGAGCTCATCCGCGCGGGCGGCGGCTTCGAGGGCGGAGATGCCGTTGTCCACGGTCACGATCAGTCCGGTGCCCTGCTCGCACAGCCGTTCCACCGCGGCGGGCGTGATGCCGTACCCTTCGCCGAACCGGTCCGGAATGAAGTAATCCACATCCGCGCCGGCACAGTTTTTGAGGAAATGATACAGGATCGCCGTAGCGCAGATGCCGTCGCAGTCGTAATCCCCGAATATGGAGATCCGGAGCCCGTCGTCGATCGCCGTGAGGATAATATCCACCGCGGCCTCCAGCGCCTCGTCCTCCGGCACGGGGGGCAATAACGGCGCCGCGAAAAACGCCGCCGCGTCTTCCGGCGCGATACCGCGCACCCGCAAAAGCTCCGTTCTGATCTGCTCTATTGTGCTGTCTTTGCCGTAAATATGTTCCGGCAGCACGATCCAGCGTTTGTCAAACATATATAAGCTCCTTTATCATGCGCCGCCGCCGTTGAAGTCGAACACGAAAGTGGTCTCCGCGTCCGGTTCGCTGGTCACGGAAATGCCGATGCCGTGGCGCAGCGCGATCTGGCGGGCGATGGGCAATCCCAAGCCGGTACCATTTTTGTTGATCTCGGACCGCGACCGGTAGAACCGCTCAAAAATGTACGGCAGTTCGTCGGGGCCGATACCCTTGCCCACGTTCGTCACCGATACTCTTCCCTCTTTCAGCAGCACGCGTACGGGGTAGTTGGGTCTTTCGGAGAATTTGACCGCGTTGTCCAGCACGATCAGCAGCATCTGCCGCACCCGGTCGTAGTCGCCGCGGAACGGCAGGTCGCCGGTGTCGAAAATGAAATCAACGGAGATGCCCTTATTGTCCGCCATGCCCCGGGCGCCGCGCACCGCGTCGGACACGCAGTCGAACAGGTTGAAGTCGGTGATGTTCATGGAGAAATCCGGGTTCTGGAGGCGGGAGAGATCCAGCAGGTCGTTGACCATGCGCTGCATGTATTTGCTTTCTTTCAGCAGCTCCGTGTGGTACTGCTCCACCAGTTCGGGCTCGGTGACAACGCCGTCGCACAGCGCCTCCAGCGACCCGCGCATCACGGTGACGGGCGTGCGCAGCTCGTGGGAGATGTTGGCAATAAAGTCCTGCCTCAGCTCCTGCAGCTTCCGGCTCTCGTTTTCAGCCGTTTCCAGTTTCGTGCCCATTTCGTCGATCGTCTGCGCCAGCACGCCGATCTCATCGCCTTGTTTGACTTCCGTGCGCGCCGAATAGTCGCCTTCGGAGATCTGCAGCGCTGTATCGTTGATCTTCAGCAGCGGTTTCGTGAACTTCCGGGACATCAGCAACGCCGCGACGAACCCGATCACCAGCGCCGCCACCAGGCTCACCGCCATGATCACCAGGCCGTGCCGCAGCGGACCGAATGCCTCTTTCAGCGGCGCGTGGATCAGCACCGCGCCCATCACTTTGCCCGAATCGTCCATCACGGGCGTGCCGACGGTGACGGTGTTTTCACCGAACAGTTTGGAGAACGCCTGCGTATTGAGGTCGCGCTTTTCAAATACAGACTCTATAAGGCCCGCCTGCTCCGCGTTCAGCTGCGAGAACCGGGTGTCAACGTAATCCTCGTTCCGCATCATGAACATCATGTCGTACTTCTCTTCGCCCGTGCCCGGCGCCACCAGCCACACGGTGGAGTTGGTCAATCCGGATATGAACCGCGCCAGCGAACGCGTGTTGATCCAGATGTCGCCTTCGGGCCGGATCATGCCGTCGCCTGCGTTGCCCTCGTCTGAGCGGCCGGGATCGCCGCCCGGATTGCCGCCGGGTTCGCCGATCACGAAAGAGCCGCGGCGCCGCCCGATCGCCGCCACCATCTCGCTGATGCTGGATGCGGTATGCTTGAGATTGTCAACATACGACTGCCGCGAATACCGGTACAGCAGCGCCGTGAACGCCAGTCCGAGGATCAGCGCGAACAACAGCAGACACGAGGTAAACAGCACTGTCAGCCGCCGCGCGATCCCGTACCGGCCCGCACGCCGTGTACGCTGTTTTTTATCCTTCATGGATCACACCCCCGCGTCACGCTTTCTCGGCAAACTTGTACCCTACGCCCCAGAACGTCTCGATCTCCCAGCCTTCGTGCGGGAACTCGTCCAGCTTCGCCCGGAGCCGTTTGATGTGGGAATCCACCGTGCGGCTGTCGCCGTAGTAGTCGTAGCCCCAGATCTTGTCCAGCAGCTGGTCGCGGGAGAAGACCTTGTTGATATTGCTGGCCAGCAGCCAGAGGATCTCGATCTCTTTTTTGGTGAGCTTGACGACGTTGCCGCCTACCTCCACCACGTAATTTTCGAGGTTGATGCGGAGATTGCCGCATTCGAACACCTGTTCGGTGGGAGTATTGACGCTGATGCGGCGCATGATCGCGCGCACGCGGGCCATCACTTCGCCGTTGGAGAAAGGCTTCACGATATAGTCGTCGGCGCCGATGTCGAGCCCCATGATCTTCTCAAAATCTTCGCCCCGCGCGGTGATCATGATGATGGGCACGGAGGATTCGCGGCGGATCTCGCGGCACACCTGGAAGCCGTCCAGCACGGGCATCATCACGTCCAGCAGGATGATGTCGGGTTTGGCGCGGCGGAACGTGTCCAGCGCTTCCTGACCGTCGTTGGCGATCAGCACGGTGTAGCCTTCGTTTTTGGCGTATTGGGACAATACAGACGTGATCTGTTTGTTGTCGTCGGCAATGAGCATTTTCAATCCAGCCATAATTACACTCCTTTACTCTAATTCTGTTACTGAAGATGATTCCGGATGCAGGAGCGGAGCAGGTCCATGGCGACGGAATTGCGGCCGCCCTGCGGAATGATCAGATCGGCGTAGCGTTTGCTGGGCTCGACGTACGCTTCGTGCATGGGTTTGACCGTCTCCACGTACTGGGCGATGACCGAATCCAGGCTGCGGCCGCGCTCTTTCACGTCGCGCCGTATGCGCCGCAAAATGCGCACGTCGGCGTCGGTGTCAACAAATATCTTGATGTCCAGCAGCTCCCGCACTTCGGCGAGCGCGAGCACCATAATGCCGTCAACGAGCAGCACCCGCCCGGGCTCGATACGCCGCGTTTCTTCGCTGCGGTCGTGCACGGTAAAGTCGTATACGGGGCTGTCAACGGCCCTTCCCTCCTTCAGCGCTTTGATATGTTCCACCATCAATCCGGTGTCAAACGCGTCCGGATGGTCGTAGTTCATCCTGCTGCGCTCTTCAAAGGTCAATTCATGATGCGCCTTGTAATAGTCGTCGCACTTGAGCAGTGCCACGTCTTCGCCGAAACTGTCGCGTATGATGCGTGCTACGGTGCTTTTCCCGCTGCCGGTACCCCCGGCGATCCCGATAGTCAGTGATTCCATCTTGTGCTCCCCTCCGGGCTTATTATACACCAAAAGCAGGCTTTTGTGAATTAGGGAATTAGGCCTTTTCCTTTATAGAATTATGGAATTAGTGAATTGAGGTGTCGCCGGCGGCGATGAACTCATGCGTGATGCGGTCGCCGCTCCTTATCGCCCGTGAGATCCGCGGCCGATCAGGTCGCTCCTCAATTTCCTAATTATACTCAGGCACTAAACCTGGTTTCCTAATTCTATTCCTAGGCTAAATCTTATTTGCCATTGGCATCGTAAAGTGGTATAATTCGCCGCGTACACTATTTTCCTTGAAGGAGATGTTGACGACAATGCGCAGAACTGCGATCAGAGAATTGTATAAGAGCCTCAAAGCGGGCGACGAGAGCCTCGCGGGCAGACATGTCACTGTGTGCGGCTGGGCCCGCACCGTGCGCGCTTCCAATGCCATCGGATTCATCGAGCTGAACGACGGCAGCTACTTCACGTCGCTGCAGGTGGTGTTCGAGAACGGGAAAATTGACAATTACTCCGAGATCGCGGCGCTCAACGTCGGAGCGGCGGTGTGCGTGGAGGGCGAGGTCGTTGTCACCCCGAACGCGCGGCAGCCGTTTGAGATCCACGCGAGCCGCGTTGACGTCGAAGGCACCTCGGCGCCGGATTATCCGCTGCAGAAAAAGAAGCATTCGCTGGAGTTTTTGCGGACGATCGCCCACCTGCGCCCTCGCACCAACACCTTCAGCGCCGCCTTCCGCATCCGTTCGGCCGCCGCGTATTCCATCCACAAATTCTTCCAGGAGCGCGGATTCGTGTACGCGCATACGCCGATCATTTCGTGCTCCGACTGCGAAGGCGCCGGCGAGATGTTCTAGGTGACCACGCTCGAACCCTCCGAGACCAAGGACGGCACCGATTATTCGGGCGATTTCTTCGGCAAGAAGGCGTACCTCACCGTGTCCGGTCAATTGCAGGGCGAAGCGATGGCTATGGCGTTCGGCAACATTTACACCTTCGGCCCCACGTTCCGCGCGGAACGTTCGTACACGCAGCGCCACGCGGCGGAATTCTGGATGATTGAGCCGGAGATCGCGTTTGCGGACCTGGAGGACGATATGGAACTGGCGGAGGCAATGATCAAAGCGGTGCTGGGAGATATTCTTGACGGCTACATGCCCGAGCTGGAATTCCTGAACAAATTTTACGACAACGGCCTGATCGAGCGCCTGCGCTTCGTGAAGGACTCCCCCTTCGCGCGCGTCACGTATACCGAGGCCATCGAGATACTGGAAAAGGTCAACGACCGCTTCGAATACAAAGTCCACTGGGGCTCCGATCTGCAGACCGAGCACGAGCGCTACCTCACCGAGGAAGTGTTCAAGCGTCCGCTGTTCGTTACCGACTATCCCAAGGAGATCAAAGCGTTCTATATGCGGCTGAATGACGACGGCAAGACCGTGGCCGCCATGGACTGCCTGGTCCCCGGCATCGGCGAGATCATCGGCGGCAGCCAGCGTGAAGAACGCCTCGACCTCCTGGAAGCCCGCATCGCGGAGCTGGGTCTTGACCCCGCGTCCTACGACTGGTACATGGACCTGCGCCGCTACGGCGGCACACGCCACGCCGGCTTCGGTCTGGGCTTCGAGCGCCTGATCATGTACCTGACCGGCATCAGCAACATCCGCGACGTGCTGCCCTTCCCGCGCACGACGGGTTCGGCGCTGTTCTGAGAATTACATCAGCTTCTTGCCGGCCTTCCAGGCGCCGCCGGCTTCGTCGCCGACTTTGTAGTATTTGCGGCCGAACTGGTCGAACAGGATGGCGTCGAGTTTGGCGGCGTCCACTTTGCCGCGGTCGTTGAGGACTTCTTCGCGGGCGGTGACGTTGACGATGCGGCCGACAACGCACTGGACGCCTTCGGTATTGACCGTCTCCACGTATTCGCACTCCATCGTCAGCGGGAACTCTTCGATGACCGGGGCGTTGACCCACTTGCTGCGGGTGGCCGTGAGCCCGGTGCGCGCGAATTTGTCCTTCACTTTCCCGCCGCTGACAATGCCGAAATAATCCGCCTCCGCCACGTGCGCCGCGTCGGCGATCGCCACCGTGAACGCCTTCGTGCGGTCAATATTCTTATTCGTCTCGTGCCCGTAAATGCACAGCGCGACTTTGTCCATGCCGCACGCCGTGCCCCACGCCGCGTTCATGACGTCAACGCTCCCGTCCTCGCCGTACGTAGCGATCATCAGCACCGGCATCGGGAACACGCCCGGAAATACGCCCAGATCTTTTCTCATGTGAAGCCCTCCCGCATAAATGATTTCGGTCAATATGATACAGCGCAAATGGCTGATTGTCAATTCTCCTGTTTTCGAGTATAATACCGCCATAGAGCGGGCGGCGGCGCGGGTGCGGAATGGAGCCTGTGCGGTTGCCTCCCGGAAGACGTTTTAAGCAGTCGAAAGGAGTACCGCGAATATGAAAACGAAGATCATCAGATTGACCGCGTGCCTGGCCGCAGTGCTGGCGATATTGACCGTGATCGTGCTGATCAGCGGAAGCAAAATGCTCCGCGCCCGCGCCGAAGAAGACGGTGTCAAATACATCACCGGCAAGATCGATATCACGTTCGATCCCACGCGGCTGTTCCTGTCCGAGAAGCTCACCGGCAGAGATATTATCGACGGAATCAAGTACGCCGGATTGCCCCATTTCGGGTACAACTACGACGGGCCCGACGAAGGCGGCTGGTACATCGACTCCGGAGGCTACTACACCTGCCTGGTTAAGGTGGATAAAGATTATCCCACCTCTCCCGATTACTGGTATTCGCTCAATTACAACGACGAACCGATCTCAAAATCGAATAATTATTACTTCCAGATCTGCATCGAGAATTACGACGGATACGAGTTCGACTCTGCGCACCTGCCCACAATAACGGTAAACGGCAAGACGCCGGATTATGTTTACCCCGTCGGCGCCCCTCCCAGCTACATTTACGTATTCGTGCCGCTGGAATATCACGAAGATTACAAGCTGGTGACCGAAGCGGGGCCGAAGTACGACTACTTCACGGTACAGCGCGGCACATCCAAACAGCTCATTTCTTACGTCAAGGGCAACGACACAAGCGTCGTCTGGAGTCTGGTTGACGCCGAGAGCAGCGGCACGACCATCACGCCCGACGGCCTGCTCACGGTGGGCAAAGACGAAGTCAACTACTTTGAAGTCCGCTGCGCCTCCGCGGTATATCCGGAGATCGGCCGGACCGCCTCGATATATGTCACGGATGATCCGGTGGTCGTCACCAATATAAAGGTAACTCACAACGCGAAAATGGGCGTTGCCTACCGCAGCCAGTGGGTCAATTTCGATGCCGTTGTCTCCGGCACCGAACAGTCGGACGTGGTATGGTCGCTGCAGTCAAAATTCAACGATCCGGACTCGCATCTGGATGAGTACGGGAGCGTATATATTGGCAGAGGCGAGACCGCGAAGTCGGTGACCGTGCGCGCCACGTCCGCGTTTGACTCCACTAAATACGGCGAATGCACGCTGGAGATCAAAGAGCCGGGCCAGCTGAAGGGTACGATCGCCATCACATATAATGAAAAGATCCTGGTGCTGAACAGCGCGTATTCCGGATTTGAGATCACCGAAATGCTGCTGGATCCGGAGGCCGGCGGGGTCAGCCATTTAAGCTACGACCGGGCGCAGGACGGCTGGTATGTGGACTCGAACGCATACTGCACGCATCTGGTGAAGAAAAACGAGTTCGATGAACCGTATTACTGGGACAGCTATTACTATGTCAACGATGAGCCGCTGGATCCCGACGGCGAGTATTATCTGCGGATCGAAGTGGAGAACGATATTGACGCCGGCTACGAGTGGGATCCGGCCAACCTGCCCAAGTTCACGGTCAACGGCAAAGCGGCGGATATTGTCCTGCCTACCCAGTATAAGGACGGATATATTGACCTGTATGTGAAAGTCAAAACACAGAAACAGCGGTCGGTCAAGCTCACTGCGCTGAATATCGTAGATCCGCCGATCCACACGATCTACTATCCCGGAGATACGTTCGACATTGAGGGGATCCGTGCGACCGCGGTGTATTCGGACGGCAACACTTCAGATGTATCCGGTAAACTGACGTTTAAGCCGGAAGGTGCGCTCAAGGTTTCGGACAAAGCCGTAACGCTCAGTCTGACGGTCGACGGCGTGACGAAGACCGCGTCGCAGGCGATACAGGTAGTGTCAAAAGATGAATATTATATATTGACCTTCGACAGTTTCGGCGGCAGCTACGTTCCGGCTCAGGCAGTCAAGATCGGCGACAAACCGGTCAAGCCTGCGGATCCGGTCAAAAAACACCTGACGCTGGCCAAATGGATCGATCTGTCCAGCTGGGATACTCTGGATTTTGACAAGCCGCTCAGCGGCTCCATACGGGCCCGGGCGTTATGGGTATGCTACGCCCGCGCGGATGTTTATCCGGCCGGCAGCGGTAAAGTGTGCGCGCGCGGCCACGGCACTTACGCGGATTATTATGAATATACGCCGGATGAGTATGAATACAGTTCAGGCGGCTTCCAGGTACTGCCCAATGAGGGCTACGTTTTCAAGGAATGGCGGCTGGGCGGCCCGGACGGCGAGCTGGTCGTACCGGATGAGACGCTGCCGTATTTTGTTTTGAAAGACTACCCCTCCGAAGTCATATTCCGCACCACCGACGGCGGGTACCGGTTCTACGCCATCTTTGAACCTACGGGCGAAGTACCGGGACCCACAACAGGTCCGGAGGTCACCGCGGAACCGGGGACAACTGCCGAGCCTTCAGTTACCGCCGAGCCCGGTGCGACTGATGATCCCGGGACAACTGCTGAGCCCGGTGCGAGCGATGAACCGGGGGCAACTGCCGAACCCGGTGCGACCGGCGAGCCGGTGACAACCGCAGAACCCGGCGCTTCCGGCGAACCTGCGGTCACGGCTGACGCCACTCCGGCGCCGGCTACGAACCACGGCAGCGGCGACAACAGCGTAGACAACAGCGGTAAAGATAACAGCAGTAACGGCAAAAAAGGCGGCGTGCCGGTGTGGGTCGTGATCGTGAGCGCGGTTGCCGCCCTGGGCATCGGCGCGGGCGTGACGGCGCTGGTGCTGTCGCTCAAGAAAAAGAAGCAATAATTATCGAGCGAAGGAGCAGAATAGCGGAGCAGCTATGAAGCAGTGTATTTTTGAAATAACCGACAACCGGCCGATCGCCGACAGCGTGTATCTGCTGTCGTTGTCCGGAGACACTTCGGCGGTGAGCGCGCCGGGGCAGTTCGTGAACCTGCGGCTGGACGGGTTTTATCTGCGCCGGCCGTTGTCCGTGTTCGACTGCAGCGCCGGGCGGCTGCGCCTGATCTATAAAGTGGTGGGCGAAGGCACTGCCGCGCTGGCCCGCCTCGCGCCGGGGACAACGCTGGACGTTCTGACCGGCCTGGGCAACGGCTACGATCTCTCCGCCTCCGGTCCCGCGCCGCTGCTGATCGGCGGCGGTGCCGGCGTGCCGCCGCTGTACTGGCTGTGCCGCGAACTGGTGCGCCGCGGCGCCGAGCCCCGGGTCGTGCTGGGGTTCAATTCCGCCAAAGACGTCTTCTGCGAGCGCGAATTCCGCGAGTTGTGCGGCGGCCGCGTTACGGTGTGCACCGTTGACGGCAGTTACGGGGTCAAGGGCTTTGTCACCGACCACCTGCCGGAGGATTACTCCTATTTTTACACCTGCGGTCCGGAGCCGATGCTGCGCGCGGTGGCGCGTACGGCAGCGACTTCCGGCGAGCTGAGTTTCGAAGAGCGCATGGGCTGCGGGTTCGGCGCCTGCATGGGCTGCAGCTGCCGCACGCTCACGGGCAACAAACGCATCTGCCGCGAAGGCCCGGTGCTGAAGAAGGAGGAGATCATATGGTGACGTCCGAACTTGGCGGCGCGGCAGATTTCGCGACTGTTGCGGCGAGCGGCGAGGCCGGCGATTCCGCGGCCGCTGCGGCGTGCACCGCGGCCGGCGCCGCAATCAATACCGCCGTCGACCTGTGCGGCATCCGCCTGGACAATCCGGTCATCCCCGCCTCGGGCACGTTTGGCTACGGTTACGAATTCGCGGAGCTGTTCGACATCAACGAACTGGGCACTTTCTCTTTCAAAGGCACCACCGCGGAGCCGCGCTTCGGCAACCCTACGCCGCGCATTGCGGAATGCCCCGCGGGCATGCTGAATTCAGTGGGACTTCAAAACCCGGGCGCGCAGGCAGTAAAAGATATCGAACTTCCGCGGCTGAAGCAGGTCTTCTTTAAGCCGGTGATGGCCAACGTCAGCGGTTTCTCGGTTGATGACTACGTTTACACGGTATCGCTGCTGGAGGACGAGGCGCAGATCGGCTGGTTCGAGATCAATATCAGCTGCCCCAACGTCCACGGTGGCGGCATGAGTTTCGGCACTTCCGCCGCGGCCGCCGCGGAAGTAATTGCCGCGGTGCGAAAGGTAACAAAAAAGCCGGTGCTGGCCAAATTGTCCCCCAACGTCACGGATGTGGCGGAAATTGCCCGCGCGTGTGAAGCAGCCGGCGCTGACGGCATCAGCCTGATCAACACACTGCTGGGCATGCGGATCGATCTTAAGCGCCGCAGACCGGTGCTGGCCAACACGACCGGCGGCCTGTCGGGCCCGGCGGTGCTGCCCGTGGCGCTGCGGATGGTTTACCAGGTTTCGCAGGCGGTGCGCGTACCCGTGGTCGGCATGGGCGGCATTTCCTCCGCGCGGGACGTGCTGGAAATGATGATGTGCGGGGCAACTGCCGTAGAGGTCGGTGCGGCCAACCTGGTCGACCCGTTCGCTTCGCTTAAGATCGTGCGCGCACTGCCGGACGCCCTGGCGGAACTCGGCGTCAACGACATAAACGACATCATCGGCGCCGCGCTGCAGCGGTAAAACGCCTAAAACGCGGCCGGGCGACTAAAACGCTGCCGGCCGCTGAACAGAAAGGATCAACAATATGGGAAAAGCTGTTATAATCGCCTGCGATTTTGCGGATAAAGCGACCACGCTGAAGTTTCTGGACCGGTTCCGGGAGCGCGGCGTACTGCCCTTCGTCAAGATCGGCATGGAACTGTTCTACGCCGAAGGCCCGCAGATCGTGCGGGAGATCAAGGCGCGCGGCCACCGGATCTTTCTGGACCTGAAGCTGCACGACATCCCGAATACGGTGAAGAAGGCAATGGCGGTGTTGTCCGCGCTCGACGTTGACATGTGCAACCTGCACGCCGCGGGCACGCGCAAAATGATGGAAGCGGCGCTGGAAGGCCTCACCCGGCCGGACGGCACGCGGCCGCTGCTGCTGGGCGTGACACAGCTCACTTCTACGGACCAGCGCGCGCTGGAGGACGAGATCCTGATCCCACAGCCGATCGGCTCTGTGGTCATGCAATATGCGCAGAACGTCAAGGCCGCGGGCCTGGACGGCGTGGTCTGCTCGCCGCTGGAGGCAACCGATGTCCACCGCGCCTGCGGTGCCGGTTTCCTCACGGTGACGCCCGGTGTGCGTTTCCCGGAGAGCGCCGCGGGTGATCAGAAGCGCGTGACCACTCCTGCCCAGGCGGCCGCGCTGGGTTCAGACTACATCGTTATGGGCCGGCCGATCACCGGCGCGGACGATCCGGTAGCAGCGTACCTGCGGGCGACCGCAGAATTTTGCGGCAGCAGCGACACAGATGCGGCAGTCTGCGGCAACGAGACACCCGCCGGCGCCGCCGGCTCGCGTATAACGCCGGAACTGATCGCCGCCGATTTACTGAATATCCACGCGGTGTTCCTGCGCCCGAACGAACCGTTCACCTGGGCCAGCGGAATCAAGAGCCCAATCTATTGCGACAACCGCCTCACCCTCACCGCCCCCGAAGTCCGGCTGGATGTGGAGCGCGGCCTCGCCCAGACCGTGCGCGAGCAATACCCAGAGGCTGAAGTACTCATGGGCACGTCCACCGCGGGAATTGCCCATGCCGCCATCACCGGTCACCTGCTGAACATGCCGATGGGCTACGTGCGCTCCGGTTCGAAAGATCACGGACGGCAGAACCGCATCGAGGGACGGCTGGAGCCCGGGCAGAAAGTCGTAGTCATTGAAGACCTGATCTCCACCGGCGGCAGCGCGATCGAAGTGGTGAACGCCCTCCGGGAAGCCGGCGCGGAAGTGTTGGGCATCGCTTCAATATTCACTTATGGCATGAAATCCGGTCGGGAACGGCTGGCCGCCGCGGGCGTAAAGAACGTCTCCCTGACCGACTTCGACACCGTTACGGATGTCGCGGCAAAGTCCGGATATATAACCGATTCCGACCGGGCGCGGCTGCTGCGCTTCCGAGATAACCCCTCTGACGAAAGCTGGATCACCGCCAACCACTAAGGAGTACGACATGAAACACATTATCGACATCCTCGATCTCAGTGTATCGGAAATCGACGCGCTGATCTCCACCGCGCAGGACATTATCGCACAGCCGAAAGAGTATGCGGAACTGTGCCGCGGACTTAAGCTGGCAACGCTGTTCTTTGAGCCCTCCACCCGTACGCGCCTCAGTTTCGAGGCGGCAATGTACGAGCTGGGCGGCAACGTATTGTCCGTTACCGGCGCCGCCACTTCCTCCGCCTCCAAGGGCGAAAGCGTAGCGGATACGGCGAAAGTAGTCAGCTGCTATGCGGACATAATTGCCATCCGCCACCCCAAGGAAGGCGCGGCGCTGGTCGCGGCACAGAACGCCTCAATACCGGTGATCAACGCGGGCGACGGCGGACATTGCCATCCGACCCAGACACTGGCAGACTTGTGCACGATCTACCGCGAAAAAGGCCGTCTGAGCGATCTGACCGTAGGCTTCTGCGGCGACTTGAAATTCGGCCGCACCGTGCATTCGCTGATCAATGCGCTCTCCCGCTATTCCGGCGTCAGTTTCGTGCTGATCTCCCCTGAGGAGCTCAAACTTCCCAGCTATGTCAAAGATGGCGTGCTGAAGCCGAACGGCATCACGTACCGCCAGACCACCGACCTGGAAGCCGCGCTGCCCGGCCTGGATCTTTTGTACATGACGCGGGTCCAGCGGGAACGCTTCTTCAACGAAGAGGATTATCTGCGGCTGAAAGACAGCTACATTCTCACTCCGGACAAACTGCGGCTCGCAGGTCCGGACATGTGCGTGCTGCACCCGCTGCCCAGGGTCAACGAGATCAGCGTGGCCGTGGACAACGACCCCCGCGCCTGCTACTTCAAACAGGTCCTCAACGGCAAATACATGCGCATGGCGCTGATGCTGATGCTGCTGAAGGACGCCGGACGCATCGGCTGAGACGCGTTTGACACAGCCCCCAATACGCTATACCACAGGAGGTTCAAATATGAATATTGATTCCATTCAGGACGGAATAGTAATTGACCATATCACCGCCGGACAGGGCATGAAGCTGTACAGGCTGCTGGGCCTGGACGAGCTGGACGTGTCGATCGCACTTATCAAGAACGTTGTCAGCCGCAAACTGGGCCGCAAGGATATCATCAAGATAGATGCGGATATCCCCGTAAATATAGATATAATCGGTTTTGTAGATCCCGGGGCGACGGTCAATTTCATCCGCCACGGCGAACTGGTGGAAAAGCGTTCGATCGCGATGCCCGAAACGCTCACCAACGTTATCCGCTGCAAAAATCCACGCTGTATCACCTCCTCCGAGCAGGAACTTGCTCAGGTATTCAAGCTTACCGACCGCGTCAATAAAGTTTACCGCTGCGCCTACTGCGAGACCAAATGGACCGGCTGAGCGCCCGGATCTGTTTTACCACGCGCGGCGCTGCTCTGCAGACGCCGCATTTTTTATTACTAAGTATCCGGCACTTTCATTTCCACGAACCATCTGCCGTTGCCCTCGTCGAACAGATAGGTGTCCCGGCCGCAGACCGTGACGGTGTATCTGAGCCCGGAACCGCCCGCCTTCGTGCCGGCCGCCCGGCAGCACTGTTTCGTATTGTCCACATCGAAGCGCTGCCCGGTATCGAGCCTGATGGCGCGGGGCCTGCAGCTGCCGTCCGCATTGTGCTCGGCGACAACGCTTACATATACTTTTTTATATTCCATATTACACTTCCTCCCTTCTCCCGATGCCTGCCGGCGACTCCGGATCCCGCCGAAGTCTGTCGAAACTTTTTTTGCGAAAGGGGTTGACAATTTCGCAATTCGGTTGTATAATCACGTTGTCATTCACAAGTGAGTTGTGAGCCGATTATACACCGGCAGGAAGTGAATGTCAATAGCTTTTCACAAATTATTTGGGAACGATTTGTGAATTACCCGCACCGGACCGTGAAACAGCGCGGATCGCACACGGGCAGTGTTATATAGGAAAGGAGTTGACGCCGATGACCTTTGGAGAGAAGCTTCGGGAACTGCGGCTGGACCGCGGATACACGCAGACGGAGCTTGCGGAGCTGACCGGGCTGGGACTGAATACCATATCTAATTACGAGATCGGACGCACCCACCCCAAAAATCCCAACACCTACGCTCTGCTGGCTAAAGTCCTTAAAGTTGAGCCAGGCGAACTGCATAACGATAACGACGAGTTCGTGGAGGCGGTGCATGCGCAATACGGGCTGCACGGCCGCAAGCAGGCTGAAACGCTTATTGCAAACATGCGCAGTCTGTTTGCCGGCGGCGAACTGACCGAACAGGAGAAGGACGGCGTAATGCGGGCGCTCCAGGACGCGTACTGGGAGTGCAAGCAGCAGAACGTTGAAAAGTACACTCCTAAAAAGTATAAGTAAGACCATCGACCGGCGCGAACGGAGGTGAGCCTGTTGAGCCGCGCTTCTGAAATATACGGTGCTGTGAACTCGCTGGTGGCCAAAGCGGGGTCGCGGGATCCGCTGACAATAATTAAGAATCAAAATATCAAACTGATCTACAGCAACGAACTGGACCGGTTGCTCGGGCTGTACACGTATAACTGGAAGAACCGGATCATAATCGTCAACAGCAAACTCGACCACCGCCAGATGACTACCGTGCTGGCGCACGAACTGGGGCACGACACGCTGCACCGCAGGCTGGCCGCGGGAAATTGCCTGCACGAATTCGGCTTTTTCGATGACGTCAGCATCAGCGAGAACGAAGCCAATCTGTTCGCGGCGCATCTGCTGCTGGAAGACGAGGCGGTGCTGGAGCTGGCCGAAGCATACGAATACGACGCCCGGCATATCGCGGGCGTGCTGGATGTGGACGAAAATCTTGTGCTGATAAAACTGCATGCGCTGTACCGCGCCGGAAAGCTCGAGCAGGAACCCCTGGGACCCGACGGCGCGTTTTTGAAAAAGCAAATACTGCTGGATGAGAACTGCTCGATCGCGTGACTTCGAACGATGCAGCGGATCGCTTCACGGCTTCGCGGCAGCGTGGCCGGACATGAGGAGGACAATTATGGAAGACCGTATAATCAAATATATCAAGGACAACTGGGACAATACCGTACGGCAGCCGGAAGACACGGTCCATGGCATGGTCAGGCTGCCCAGATCGTTTACCGTTCCCTGCGCGCGCGAAGCGTTCACGGACTTTTACTACTGGGATACTTATTTCACAAATCTCGGCCTGATGCTGACCGGCAGGGACGCGCAGGCAGAAAATAACCTGGATAATATCAAGTATTTCATCGACAATCTCGGTTATATGCCCAACGCGAACCACCTGCTGGACCGTTCACAGCCCCCGCTGTTCACGCGGGGCGTATATGATCTGTACAAGTTCAGAAACGACCCGGCGGTGATCGATAAGTACATTGACGCGATACTGCGGGAACTGACATTCTTCCGCACGGACCGCACCGTGTTTGAAGGTCTGTGCGCCTTCGGCAATAACTGTACTAAACAAGCTCTGTACGAGTCCGCCGGCTGGCTGGCAGCCAGAGTCGGTGAACCGTACGCAACACCCGAGGAGGGTGCCGCGCTGGCCGGCGAACTGTACTCGATCGCGGAAAGCGGCTGGGATTTCAATCCGCGCTTCCCATATAAGAATAAACGCTTCGCGCCGGGCCGGTATGTGCATCTGGATCTGAACTGTCTGCTGTACGACGCGGAACTCAAGGCTTCGGAGATGCTGGCGCTGCGGGGCCGCAATAAAGAAGCGGCAGCGCTGCGCAAATATGCCGCCGACCGGAAAGAAAACATCCGTAAGTACATGCGGGACGGCAAGACCGGCATATATTATGATTACGATTTTAAATCCAGCTGCCTCTCCCCTGTCCTCAGCTGCATTTCTTTCTATCCGTACGCGCTGGGCATCGATGATGATCCGGCTTCCGCGGCCGCGGTACTGCGCCGGCTGGAGCTGCCTTACGGCATATCAAGCTGTGAATACAGAGGAGAAGATGCCCGTTATCTGCAGTGGGATTACCCGGCTATGTGGCCTTCCAATGTCTATTTCGCATTTACTGCGCTGAACGGAACCGGGCTGAAAGAAGCTGCCGCCCGGATCGCCGGTAAATATATCGATACCGCACGTTCGGTCTTCGATGCGACCGGGTCGCTGTGGGAGAAATATGATGCCGCAAAAGGCGCTGTATCGGTGACGACCGAATACGAGACGCCGGCAATGCTGGGTTGGACCGCAGGCGTGTATCTGTGGCTCAGCGACAAGCTGAACGGTCACTGCGACGGCGGCAATTAATTGTTTTTAAAGGAGCGTAAAATGAAGCTTTCACTTATGACCAGCAATATCTGGGCTGATGTATTTGGCAACCCCGTGCGCGGCCGCGACCGTGCGCTGCTGTCGATCGTCAGCCGCTACCGTCCGGATATATTGATGCTGCAAGAGGTGCATCCGCACTGGCACGAATGCGATGTGATGAAGACCGGCTTGCCCTCGCTGGGATTTACCGTGAGCACTCCGGATCTCGGCGGCAATCCGCTGAACTACACTCCCCTATTGTACAACTCCGGCCGGTTCGAGGAACTGCGCAGCATGTTCCGGCTGTATTCCGGGCCCAACGATTATCTGTCCAAATCCATCAGCGGTGCCGTACTCAGGGACAAGTTGAGCGGCGAACAGTTTGCCGCGTTGTCGACGCATATGTACTATGCCAAGAACGATAAGGGCAACTCCGTGCGGATCAAGAGCGCCGCGGAACTGGCGGAATTCATCCGGATATTGACCGGCGGCGTTATGCCGGCATTCTGCGGCGGAGATTTTAACTGCAAAGTGAGTTCGGACCCGTTTGAGATATTGACCGCAAACCATATCACCTGTGCGTCTTTATACGCAGAGGAACGGATCAATTTCATCCGCACCAATCATAAAAATCCGCAATACGATGCTGCCGCGGATCGCTACATCGCGGCACTGCCTTCAGAACATGAGAACAAGAAATCCATCGACCATATCGTTTTCTGCGGCAATAACGTCCGCATAGAATCATACCGGGTGATCACCGACGAAGCGGCAATGATATTAAGCGATCACTGCCCCGTGCTGATCACCGCAAAGTGCTGAAAGAGAGGTTTGAACATGAAGATCCTGAATTACGGTTCATTGAACATCGATCACGTGTACCGGATGCCAGCGTTCGTGAAAGCCGGAGAGACGTTGTCCGCTACCGACTGTGCGCTGCACACCGGCGGCAAGGGTCTGAACCAGTCTGTAGCACTGGCGCGGGCCGGGGCGGAAGTATACCACGGCGGCAAGATCGGCGCGGACGGCATTGATCTTAAATCATTTCTGGAAAGCGCCGGCGTAAATTGCGATCATCTGCGGATCGACAGCGCGGTCCCCACCGGCCACGCGATCATTCAGGTCGTAGATTCCGGCGAAAACTGCATCATTATTTACGGCGGCACCAACAGCCGAGTGACCCGTGAGGAGATCGACGATACGCTGGCGCATTTTGACACAGGTGATTATCTGCTCCTGCAGAACGAGATCTCCAACGTCAACTATCTCATTCACCGTGCCCACGAAAAAGGCATGATCGTGGTACTGAATCCCTCTCCCATCACGAAAGCGCTCACGGAATATGACGGGCTGGCACTGCTGGACTGGATGATCGTCAATCAGGGCGAAGCCGAGACCCTGGCGGGAGTATCCGAAGGCGATTCGCTAAGTGTACTGGCTGCGCTCCACGCTAAATATCCTCGGGCCAATCTCGTGATGACGCTGGGTAAACGCGGCGCGGTATGTCTTGCGGACGGTGCGATCTTCACCGGCCGGACGTACACTTACGGCAAACGCGTGGATACTACAGGCGCCGGTGACACATTCACAGGGTACTTTATAGCCGGGTTGGCCAGAGGCTGTTCGGTCGCAGAATCAATGGAACTCGCCGGCAGAGCCGCCGGTCTGTCAATAACAAAAGCCGGCGCCGCGGAATCTATCCCGGATCTGGCGACCGTCAAAAACGCGGTGCCTGTCGACTGAGCTTTCGCTTACTGCAGATCTTACGCCTGTGCGCCGCACCGGAAAAAGTATGAATGCGGTTGTCAACCGCGCTGGAATATGGTATATTGACACCAGCAAAACCGCAAAGGACGGGTGATTAATATGATGCTTTACGATCTGACTGTCAATGGTGTGACCGCAACTCTGACCGCGCCGCTTTCCGGCCTGAGATTCGGCTGGAAAATGCAATCGGACAAAACTGATACTTTCCAGATATCCTACAGATTTACGGTCTCTTTGAACGGCAGCGCCGTTTATGATTCCGGCCGGGTGCTGAGTCCCGAAAGCGTAGATATCCGCGCGGAAGGGTTGGTACTGGATCCCGAGACCGAGTACTGTTTCAACGTTGAAGTTGAGGACAATCACGGCGAGACCGCTTTTGCATCGTTGTCCTTTGCCACCGGACTCACGAAAAACGAGTGGCGCGGCGCAAAATGGATCCGCCCGAAAAAGCATATTCCGGGCTGGGCTCCGTATTTGAGGACAAAGTTTGTTGTCCCCGAAAAGCCCGTTGCGCAAGCCGTTTTGTACTATTGCGGCCTCGGCTGCGGCGAGTTCTATATCAACGGACAGCGCACGGATGATTACTATATCGACCCGCCCGCCACCAACTATGAGCGGACAATACTGTATCGCGGCACCGACGTCACCGCACTGCTAACCGCAGGCGGCAACGCACTCTCCGTTCTGCTGGGCGAAGGCTTTTACTCGCAGAGCCGCGTATGGGGTTCTGCCGGTTTCGTGTACGGCAAAGAATGTGCAATTGCCGCACTCCGGATCCGCTTTGCGGACGGCACGGAGCAGACTGTCGTGACCGGCACGGACAACTGGAAGTACAAATACAGTCCCATTTCCACCAACAATATTTACGCCGGCGAAGTATACGATTGCCGCCTGGAGACACCGGATTTCGGTCTGTTTGAATCATCGGATGAAGACTGGGGCCCGGTAGTCGAAGATGAAACGCCGAAAGGCGAACTTACCGGCTGCCTGATGCCGCCGGTAAAGCTCATCCGCGAGTTGCCCGCGATCTCTGTAAAATGTGCCAGCGGCGCGTCCGACGGTGCCTGGATCTTCGATATGGGTGAAAACTTTGCCGGTATATATGAACTGCGCATACCGGCGCATTCGCCGCGCGGCGCGGTATATGTTGTCCGTACCGCCGAGGCGCTCAACGCCGGCGGAGGCTTAGACTTCCGCTCTTCCGGCGCGTTTGCCACCCAGTGCATACAGCAGGAGATATACATTGCCCGCGGCGGCGCTGAAGCAGAGATCTACAGGCCGCGCTTCACATACCACGGCTTCAGATATGTAGAGATCACCGGCATCCACGACATTAGTCAGGGCTACGGCACGATGCCCAAAGCCGATATAATCAAAGGTCTGGCGCTGTCAACCGACCTCAAACGCATCACCGCGTTCGATTCCGGCAACCGCGACCTTAACAAGCTGCACGGGATCATGGACAACACATTCCGTTCCAACTACCACGGCTATCCGGAAGATTGTCCCGCCCGCGAAAAATGCGGCTGGCTGGGCGACGCGGAAGTGGTCTCCAATTGGGCACTTCTGAACTATGATATGACCGCGGCATACGAAAAATACATGAACGATATCCGCACCACCACCGAAGTGTACGGCACCTGGCAGATGATCGCGCCGGGCAAACGCGGCTGCGGTGAAGCATCGCCGCTGTGGGGCTGCGCGCAGATCATCATACCCTACTATATGTGGCAGTACACCGGCAACCGCTCGGTCATACTGGACAATATCGACATGATGCGCCGCTGGGTCGAACATGAGACAAACCGGGCCACGGATTGCATCATTTCCGAAGGCCTCGGCGACTGGGATCCGGCGGGCGGCAACAACAATCCGCGCCGCATGCCCGTTCCCCACTCCTCGACGTTAATGTATTACGAGATCTGTCTGCGTATGAGCGAGATCTCAAAAGCATTCGGATTTGGAGACGAGCAGAAATATCTGGATATGTGCGCAGAAATTAAAGACGCGCTGAACCGTCATTTTTACGACCGCGAGCGCCACACATACGGCTACTGGGGTTCCGACGGCGTCGCGCTGCTGCTGGGCACTTATCCCGAAGGCGAGTTTGCGCCGCTCTTACAGAATACTGTTCAGACTATCCGGGATGAAAAATTTGAAATGCCTACCGGTATATACGGCAACAAGTATCTGGTACCGGCGCTGATGAAATTTGGATACGGCGACGTGGCGTTGTCCTACCTGTTCAACCGCTTTTCGCCCAGCTTCGGCACCATGATGGACGCCGGCGGCACGTCAATGTGGGAAGAACCGGATATGCATTTTGTAGAAAAGGACAGTACCAAAGGCGTCGCGTCCTACAACCACCCGATGCACGGCGGATTCATGTACAGTTACATTACCTGCCTTGCGGGTATTGAACCGCTGGTCCCCGGATTCCGGCGTTTCCGCGTGCGGCCGTGCCGCATGGACGGTGTGCCGAGCATAGATGTATCCTATGATTCTCCGTACGGAACGATCAAAGTCGAATACCACAAACCGGTCGACAGCGTCAATTACTGCTGTACCATTACCGTTCCCGCCAACACTCAGGCTGTATTCGAATGGAAAGGCGCCGAACCCCATATTCTGGGATCCGGCACCTGGATCTTCGATAAACTTGACTGACACGCGGCACTTGGTACGCGCTGCCGGACGGCGGATAGCCGCTGTCCGGTGCGGGATCCGGCATTCGCCGCGCCGTTATGACAGCTCCGTAAGGCCGTTGTACAATTCGTAATATCTGCCCTTCTGGCTCAGCAGGTCGTCGTGGTCACCGCGCTCAATGATCTCGCCGTGCTCAAGTACCATTATGGCGTTGGCGTTGCGGACCGTGGACAAGCGGTGTGCGATCACGAACGTGGTCCGGTTCTGCATGAGCTCCGTGAGACCCTTTTCGATGTGGCGCTCGGTACGGGTGTCAACGGAAGATGTTGCCTCGTCCAGCACCAGAATTGGGGCTTTGGTGATCGCCGCCCGGGCAATGTTCAGCAGCTGGCGTTGCCCCTGCGACAGGTTGGCGCCGTCGCCTTCGATGACGGTCTGGTAGCCTTTGCTCAGGCGCATGATAAAACTGTGCGCCGAAGCGGTCTTGGCAGCTTCGATAACTTCCTCGTCGGTGGCATCCAGGCGGCCGTAGCGGATGTTGTCCATGATCGTGCCGGTGAACAGATGCGTGTCCTGAAGCACCATGGCGATGTTGCGGCGCAGCACGTCGCGCTTGATGTTGCGGATGTCCACGCCGTCGATGGTGATAGACCCTTCGTCAATATCGTAAAAGCGGTTGAGCAGGTTGGTGACGGTGGTCTTGCCCGCACCGGTAGAGCCTACGAACGCGATCTTCTGACCGGGTCTGGCGTACAAGCTGATGTGCTTGAGCACCGTTTTGCCCGGAAGGTAGCCGAAGCTGACGTTGTCCAACACCACGTCGCCTTTCATATCGGGCATATCCGAAGCTCCGGCCGCATCGGGCAGTTCGGGCTCGGTGTCCATGACTTCGAATACGCGCTCCGCGCCTGCCAGCGCCGAGAAGATCGTGGCCATCTGCTGCGAGATCTGGTTGATCGGCATGGCAAATTGACGCGAATACTGCGCAAATACCGCCAGGCCGCCCGGCGTCAGCCGTCCGGCTACCAGGAATACGCCGCCGATACCGACGGTGACTGCATAGGAAATTTGAGAGGTGTTGCCCATGATCGGACCCATGACGCCGCCCCAGAAGGTGGCGCGGAACTGCTTGCCGCGCATGTCGCCGTTGAGCTTGCCGAACTCCTCTTCGCACTCGTCCTCGTGGTTGAACACTTTGATCACGTTCTGGCCTGTGACTGTTTCTTCGATGTAGCCGTTGACCGCACCCAGCGCCGCCTGCTGGCTGGAGTAATACTTACGGGACAGCTTGCCGATGGCGACCCCGCCCCAGGCAAAGATCGGCACGAACGCCGCGGTGATCAGCGTCAACACCCAGTTGGTCGTGATCATGAACACCAGCACGCCTGCCAGCGTGATCAGGCCCGAGATCATGGAGGTGAGCGAGTTGTTGACCATGGACTCGATATTGTCGATATCGTTGGTAAACCGCGACATGATCTCGCCGGTGGGTTTAGAGTCAAAATAGCGGAGCGGCAATTTCTGCAGCTTCTCGAACAGGTCGTTGCGGAGCTTTTCCATTACGCCCTGCGTGGTGCGCAGCATCATACGGGCATGAACGTACGAAGTCAAAATGCCGACGGTGTACACTATCGCCAGCAGCAGCACCGCGGCCAGAATATATGACATCGCATCGGTCTTGCCCTTGGTGAAAGACTGAATGATGCCGTCAGCGATGCGCTCCGTGCCGGACATTTTCAAGGGCGTTGACGGGCTGACTTCCCTGGTCAGCCGGTTGATGATCGGCGCCATCAGATATGAACCGCAGAGCGACGTGACCGTGCTCACCAGCATGCAGAGCAGTACGATGATAAGCCGGATTCGGTACGGTTTCAGGTAGGAGAGCAGGCGTTTGATCGTCGCGCCGGTATTTTTAGGTTTGCCCTTGGCGCTCTGACTGCGGCCGCGGCCGCCGCCGGGCATCATGCCGCGCGGACTCGAGGCGGCAGTGCTGTTGTACTGTTTCTGGAGTTGTTCCAAACTTCTGGCCATGGCTCACTCCTCCTTTCCGCTCTGAGATTCGTAGATCTCGCGGTATTCCACGTTGTCCCGGAGCAGATCCTCGTGTTTGCCGATGCCGGTGATCCGGCCTTCGTTGACCACGACGATCATGTCCGCGTCGCGCACGGAAGAGATGCGCTGGGCAATTATGATCTTGGTAGACCCCTGCAGTTCTTCGCGGAACGCGCGCCGGATCTGCGCTTCGGTGGCGGTGTCAACGGCGCTGGTCGAGTCGTCAAGGATAAGTATTTTCGGTTTCTTCAGGAGTGCGCGGGCAATGCACAGCCTTTGCTTCTGGCCGCCCGACACGTTGGTGCCGCCCTGGTCCAGCGGCGTGTCGTAGCCTTCGGAGAACGTGCTCACGAATTTGTCCGCCTGCGCGTACTCCGCAAACTGCCGCACCTCCTCGTCGGTCGCGAATTCATCGCCCCAGCGCAGGTTGTCGGCAATGCTCCCCGAAAACAGCGTATTCTTTTGCAGCACCATGCCGATGCCGTCGCGGAGGTTGACCAGCGAATAGTCGCGGACATTAACGCCGTCCACCAGCACCTCGCCCTGGTCGCAGTCGTAGAGGCGCGGGATCATTGACACCAGCGTCGACTTGCCCGAGCCGGTGGAGCCGATGATGCCCACGATGGAGTTGGCCGGGATTGTCAGGTTGATGTCTGAAAGTACCTCGTCCTCGCTGTCCTTATAGTAGCGGAACGACACGTGGCGGAATTCGATCTCGCCGTTTTCCACTTTTTTGTCGGGACAGGCCGCGTTCTCGTCGGTGACATCGAGCTTTTCGTCCATCACTTCGTTGATACGCTTGCCCGACGCCATGGCGCGAGAAGACATCATGATCAGGAATGTGATCATCAGCAGCGAGGACAATATCTGCGTCACATACGTTATGAACGCGGACAAGTCGCCCACCGACATATCGCCCCGCAGCACGATGCGGCCGCCGATCAGTATGACGGCAATTATCGTGGCGTTCATGAACAGTGTCATGATCGGGCTGAGGAAAATCATCACGGACATTGCCCGGATGCCCGAGTCTTTCAGTTCTTTATTGGCCTTGCGGAAGCCTTTGCCGCTGTATTCTTCGCGCACGAAGCTCTTGACCACGCGCACGTTCGTGACGTTTTCCTGCACGTTGGAGTTCAGCGCGTCGATTTTCTCCTGCATTTTAGAGAAGCGCATAAAGCCGGTGCGGACAATAAACACCAGCGTCACCAGCATCAACGGAATGCTCACCGCAAATACCACCGACAGCGACGGCTTTATCAGGATCGCCATCACCAGCGCGGCAATCATCATGCCCGGCGCACGGAGCGCCATCCGGAGCAGCATCGCGATGAAGTTCTGCACCTGCGTCACGTCGTTGGTGAGCCTCGTGACCAGTGAGCCGGTGGAGAATTTATCGATGTTGGCGAAAGAAAACGCCTGCACCCGGCTGTACATATCCGACCGCAGATCCGCGGCGAAATTCACCGAGGCTTTGGACGCGAAGTACGCGCCGCCGACGCCGCCCGCCATCATCAATATCGCGGTCAATATCATCAGGAACATGGTCCCGATGCTGCTTTCATTGGTCAACGTTCCGTCGTTGGCGGAATTGATGACTGAGGCCAGCAGCTTCGGCATAACCACTTCGCCGATGACTTCCACGATCATGCACACCGGGCCGAATATGAAATATCCCAGATACGGTTTGATGTATTTAAACCAGCGTTTCATTTTATACTCCATCCTTCCGGCAGCGTCAGCTGCGCTTTCAGTTCGCCCTCCTCCAGGCGCCAGGTGTACGAGATCAGGCCGTCGGAGGTATTGACCACGCCGCGGGCCCAGCGCAGGCCGCACGGGTGCGGAGCGATGTGAACTGTTTTATTGACCTCGTCCGGTTCGCCCAGACCCAGAATATCCCGGGTGAGCAGCACCGCAGCGTGCGACGAGAAGCCGTGGCAGCGGCTGGTGTTGAGCACGTCAAGGTTTTCCCAGAGCGTACCCGGACCTTCGCGCAGCTGCGGGTCGTAGATCGCATGCAGTTCCCGGAGCATTATGTCGTATTCGCTCAGGCGCGAGAGCATGTCCAGCCGGATGCACAGCCCGATGAACAGCTGCGCTTTGCCCAGGCGGGTGTCGCACTCGAACTCCCGCGCCGGGCCGGTGGTGTGGATCAGGCGCCAGAAGTAGTGCGGCATTTCTGCGCGGTCAAACAGGCCGGACCAGATGATCGTGTACTGGGCGGCTTCGGAGATGTTGCCGCGTTTGTGCAACCGGCCGTCGCGGAATTCCAGCGCATCCGGCAGGAAACCGCCGGTATCCTGCGGTTTTTCGTTGCAGCCCGCCAGCGCCGTACGGAGGATCGCCCGCAGCTCGCCGCCGCGTTTCGTCCAGTCATCCCGGCCGTACAATTTGCCCAAGTCCAGCAGCATGCGGGCGTACAGGGCGTTGGCCGCGGTGGAGATCGGGCGGCAATACTCGTTGGCCAGCGACCAATCTATAAATATCCACGGCAGATTTTCCAGCAAACCGGAGGGGCCAACCAGTTCGAGGCTGCCGTTAACGAACGCTTCGACCCGATCCGCATGGGTGCGCGCAAAGGCGACATCGCCGGACCGCTCCACATACTCGCACAGCTCCAGCATGAGCCAGAAGCTCCAGGTGAGCAGGCCGGGGCAGGCGTCGTAATTAG
>JAFZSK010000010.1 GCA_017620915.1 Clostridia bacterium
CTGCTGCCGCAACTAATAAAAATCGCGAAACAACAACTTACACTGCTTGAAGCTGCCTAAAACAATGAACTGTGCAGGATCGAAATTTACACACAAAATTGGACTTGACTTGCTAAAAACATAGCAATTCCTCCGTTTGGCAAAAATGCTATGTTTTTTTGTGCTTGCAGCACCCTTTAAGCACCGCGGAGAAGGAGCCAAAGACATAGCAAATTCTTTATTTAGGGATTTTGCTATGTTTTTTGCTCGAACGAATCCCTTTGATTTAGACGGAGACGGCGCCGCGTGAAAAAAATGAGCGAGAGATCGGGTGTTGACTGCTTTAGGCGGGGTAAGCAGGTGTTATTTTGCTTTATGGATGCTTGAAAAGTGAAAATTAGTTATTGACACCCGCCGCGTATGGTGGTATAATGCGCTTCGCACTTGTTAAGTGCGCACCTTTAGCTCAGCTGGTAGAGCAACTGACTCTTAATCAGTGGGCCCAGGGTTCGAGTCCCTGAAGGTGCATCGCAAACAGAAACGGCTCCCTCGCGGGGCCGTTTTTGTTTGTGTCATAATTTGAAGGGACTCGAACCCGAGAGGGTTTCGCCGTAGAAAACGATCCGGTGAATCGTTTTCAGGCGAAATCGCGCAGAGCTGTGCTCAAGCAGTAAGCATGCGAGCGAAGCCAAAAAGACAATAGCGGAGTGAAGCAGGCGGCGAGTCCCTGAAGGTGCATAAACGAAAACACAGTCCCGATCGGGGCTGTGTTTTTTTGTAAGTGAAACTCGAACCCGAGAGGGCGACTATCCTTAAAGTATCATTGCCCACGCAGCCTTTTTGTGGTACAATTAGCGCATCAGGCCGGGCGGCCGCCGCGGCGGATCCGGATGGCCGGCGAGGAGGGTTAAGGATGGAGACGTTGACGCAGACAGAGCGCGGGTTTATGGCCGGCGCGGCGCGGGAAGATATCACGCCGCCGGTCGGCACGCTGCTGTACGGGTATGTGCCGGATTCGGTGAGTACGTCTGTGCACGACGGGCTGGAGGCGGTGGCCGCCGCGTTCGCCCAGGGCGACGTGAAAGCGCTGCTGGTGACGATATCCGTGGGCGACTTCGGGACCGCGTTGTGCGATGAGCTGCGTGCGAAGATCGGGGAAGAGACCGGATTGCCCGCGGGGCGAGTCGTGATCGCCGCCACGCACACCCATTCCGCGCCCAATGTGTCGGGCATAGAGGGGTGGGGGGACATTGACCGCCCGTACGTGGACAATATCCTGTTCCCGAAAGTCTGCATTGCCTGCCGCCGTGCGCTGGAGGAGCTGCAGCCCGCCGAGCTCGCGATCGGCACCACCGAATCGAAAGTCGGCATCAACCGCCGCCAGCAATTTCCCAACGGCGGCATCGGCCTCGGCCAGAATCCGTGGGGCTGCTTCGACCCCGAGATGACCGTGCTCGTGCTGCGGAACCGGGTCAATAAAAAAGGCATCCTCAATTTAATACATTATAGCTGCCACGGCACAGCGGCGGGCAACAACCGCGAGATCTCCCGGGACTGGCCCGGCGTGATGACTGACCGGTTGACCGCGGAGACCGGGACGCTCAGCGCGTTCTTTAACGGCGCCGTGGGGGATGCGGGGCCGCGGCTCACCAACGGCGGGACCACCGGAGATATACGGCATGTGGAGGAGCTGGGGGGCGTTGCCGCCGTCGACGCGGTGCGCGCGTACCGGAACGCGGGCGTGTTCAAGCCCGGAGAGCTCAGATTGTTCGAGGGTGTTACGGGGGTGCCGCGCAAGCCGCTGCCGCCGGAAGCTGTGCTGCGGGAGAAACTCGCTTCGTACGCTGAACCCGAGAAACTCGTCAACATCAGCCGCCTCGAATACGCGTACTACCGGGAGGCGCTTGCGGAGTACGAAGCCGGCTGTCCGCCGTATGAGCACGAATTCAGCTGGCCGCAGACGCTCATTTCGCTGGGCGATGTGATATTCGTGCCGTTTCCGTTTGAAATGTTTTCGGAGATCGCGCTCCGGCTGCGGGCGTATTCGCCGTTCCGGCATACGCTTACGCTGTCCAACGCAGGCGGCTACAACGCGTACCTGCCCACCGAGGACCAATTGGTGCGGGGCGGGTACGAAGTGGCCTGCTTCAGATACAGCTCGGCACATCCGCTCGCGGACAACGCCGATCAGATACTTATTGACCGCACGCTCGCGCTGATGAGCAAGGAGGAATGACTATGTACAGGATAGGACAGGATGAGATCGATGCCGCCGGCCGCGCGATACTGAGCCGGGAGTTTTTCAAGATCAACAATGCGGGCCGCGAAGTGCAGCACTTCGAGGAAGAGTGGAAGGCGCTCACCGGCGCGAAGTACGCGCTGACGATGACGTCCGGATTTGCGGCGTTGACCTCCGCGCTGATCGGCATGGGCATCGGGCCCGGGGACGAAGTGATCGTGCCGGGGTATACGTATATTGCCTCCGCGCTGGCGGTGACGGCGGTGGGTGCGATGCCGGTGATCGCGGAAGTTGACGACACGCTGACGCTGGATATGGCGGATGTGAAGCGCAAATTGTCCCCGCACACCAAAGCGGTGATGCCGGTGTATATCCAGGGCTTCCCGGCGGATCTGGACACGCTGACGGCGCTCAGCAAGGCGCACGGCTTCCGGATCATCGAGGACGCGTGCCAGGCGGACGGCGGTATGTACAAGGGCCGCTATCTGGGCGCCATCGGCGACGCAGGCGCGTTTTCGTTCAACTATTTCAAGGTGATCACGTCGGGCGAAGGCGGTGCGCTGGTGACCGACGACCGCTCGATATATGAGCGCGCGCTGATCTATCACGACGCGTCGGCGGTGGCGTTCTTCGGCGACCAGCTGAACGGCATCGAGCAGCCGCTGTTCGGAGGCGTGGAGTACCGCGTTTCGGATATAATCGGGGCGATACTCCGGGCGCAATTAAAGCGGATGCCGGGTATCCTGGCGGACCTCAGGCGCAACCGGAGCGCACTGGCAGAGCGGGTGTGCGGGGGCGATCTCGTTCAGGCGCCGTCTCATGATATTGACGGCGATTGCGGGACAACGCTGGCGCTCCGGTTCGAGAACGAAGCGGATTGCCGCCGGTTCCAGACGCGCTGCGCGGACAACGGCATCGGCATCACGGTACCGATCGACACGGGCAAACACGTGTACACCAACTGGACGCAGATCATGGAAAAACGCGGCGCGCTGCACCCGGCCATGGATCCGTTCAAGATGGAGGCCAACCGCGGCCTGCAGACCGATTACACGCCGGATATGTGCCCGCGCACGCTGGACCTGCTGTCGCGCACCGCATACGTGATGATCAGTCCGGAATGGAGCGAAAAGGATATAGAGGCCATAGCAAATGTTCTTAATGGTAAATGATAATAGAAAGGTGTTGTCTATGAAAAGGGGTAATGTGAAACTGTTGACCCGGATCGTGCTGGCGGTATTGGCGGCGGCGCTGCTGATAGGCGCGGCGGCGTGCGACAAACGGCAGATTCAGTCCGGTGAAGTGGATCAGACTTTGACAGTCGAAGAGCTGGATATCCGGGGAGAACTGACTTTTACGGAGAACAATACGGGCGGTACCGAGCAGGACCGGCTCGCGGCCAAGATGTTCATTTCCGCGTTTGAGAAAGCCTATCCCAACACGAAAGTGCGGTACGAAGAGGCGCCGGTGAACGGATTTGACGCGCGCATTTCCGCCGGCGATATCGGCGACGTGTTCTGGGGCGATGCCAGCAACATGCACAACTACCAGATCAACCACAACGCGCTGATGCCGCTGGACAGCTATATCAAGCCGCTGAATATTGACCTCGGTCAGGTGTTCTCCGGCGCGCTGGAGGCAGGCAAGGTCAACGGCCGGCTGTACATGGCGCCCCGAAACATAGGCGAACACATTCTGATCTATAACGAAGAAATTCTGGAAGCCGAAGGTATTACTTTCAATAACAAAGAAGCGATGGCCTGGGAAGACTTCAAGGCGATCTGCCGCACGATGACCCACTTCGATGAGCAGTCCGGACGCTACACGCAGGTCGGTGCGTCGCTCAAGGTCTGGTGGCATCCGATCTGGCAAGTGTTCTTCCGCGGCTTCGGCGGCAAATGGATCGATTCCAAGGCGCACACGGTATCGATCACGGACAGCACGGAGGTCATGCAGGGCATCAACGAGCTGTTTGACGCTATCTACGAAGGCTGGCTGTATCCGGAGGACATTGCCGGCTCCATCAGCGGCGACCTGGGCGAAAAATTCAAGGGCATTTCCAACACATACGCGCAGGCGTGCTTCAAGAACTTCGGCGACCTGAGCTGGACAACTTCGTACGGACTGGCATACGATTCCATCGAAGTGCGTTGGGACTTCTGTCCGTTCCCGGCGCTGCCCACGCACACCGTTTCGACCGGTGCGACCGGCTACATGGTGTACAACCGCACTAAAAATCCCAACGCCGCCGCGGCGCTGGCGCTGTTCTTCCTGACGGAAGAGGGGCAGCGCGCGTACAACGGCCAGACCGGCGGCAACGTTCCGCTGCTCAAGTCGCTTGCGTACGATGATTTCTGGCATCTGGAAGGTACGGCATGGTCGGACAAAAACTATGACGCGTTCGTTTCGTATCCGGACAATACTCTGCCTGCGTCGGTGATCACCCAGGCGCCGCAGGACGTGGCCAATCTGTTCTCCACCGATGCGATGCAGGCCATCTTCATCCGTGTGCTTTCGGGCAAGCAGAGCGTAGAGCAGGCGTTCAAGGAACTGCAGGTAAAGGCCAACGAAAAATGGGCCACGATCGCGGGATAACGCATGAATAAAACGCTTTATCTGGTATCCAACGCGCATATTGACCCCGTCTGGCAGTGGGAGTGGGAGGAAGGCGCCGCCGCGTCGGTATCGACGTTTCGCGTTGCCGCCCGCTTCTGCCGCGAACGGGACGGATACGTGTTCTGCCACAACGAAGCCGCCCTGTACGAGTGGGTGGAAGAATACGAGCCCGCGCTGTTCGAAGAGATCCGCCGGCTGATCAACGAAGGCCGCTGGGTGATCATCGGCGGCTGGTACATTCAGCCGGACTGCAATATGCCCGCGGGCGAGACGTTCGTGCGCCAGGCGACGTACGGGCGGAAGTATTTTTATGAAAAATTCGGCGTTGTGCCCGCGGCGGCCAACTGCTTCGATTCCTTCGGACACAGCCGCGGCCTGGCACAGGTGCTGGCGAAGTGCGGATATAAGTATTATATCCATTGCCGCCCGGGTGACGGGTGGCTCGATATGCCGAACTCGTATGTCTGGGAGGGTTACGACGGCTCCCGGGTGATCGGCGAACGCCAGCCCGGCGGCTACGGCACGTCGCTCGGCACCGCCGCGGGAAAGGCGGAGGCAATGCTGAACGCACTGCCCGACGGCGGCCGCGGCATCTGTCTGTGGGGCGTGGGCGATCACGGCGGCGGAGCGTCGGCGCAGGATCTGGACGCGCTGGCGGAATTGACCGCGCGGGCCGCGGCGCAGGGCGACATCGTAAAGCATTCGGACCTGTACGAATATTTTGAGGGTATTGACGCCGGCGAGCTGCCCGTGTGGCGCGAGAGCATCAACCCCTGGGCCGTGGGCTGCTACACCAGCCAGGCGCGGCTCAAGAGCGCGTTCCGGGCGCTGGAAGATCTGTATTATTCCACTGAAAAAGCGGCGATGCTGGCCTCGAACTGCGCGGGTATTCCGTACCCCGCGGCAGAGCTTGAAGAGGCGGAAAAGGCGCTGCTGTTCGCCACGTTCCACGATTATCTGCCCGGTTCTTCCGTGGAGCCGGTGGAGGCCATGGGACTGCGGCAGCTGGGCGGCGCCGGCGATAAGCTCACCAGACTGCGCGCCAAGGCGTTTTTCGCGCTTTCGAGCGGCCAACCCGAAGCCGCGCCGGACGAGATCCCCGTGCTGGTGTTCAACCCGCACCCGTACCCGGTGGAAGACGTGTTCGAGTGCGAGTTCATGCTGTGGGACCAGGGCTGGTCGGACGTGGTCAAGTACCCGCGTCTGTACGCCGAAAACGGTGAGGAAGTGGAGTGCCAGCCGGAAAAGGAATTGTCCAATATTCCGATCGACTGGCGCAAGCGCATTGCCTTCCGCGCCGCGGCGGGACCCTCCGGCGTGACTCGGTTCAACTGCAAATTTGACGATCTGAAAAAACTGCCGATAGAGCAGCTGCCGGAAGCGAACGGCGAGCTGGTGTTCGAAAACCGCGGCGGCATGAGTGCACGGATATCGAAACGTACGGGGCTATTGACGTCGTATGTCGTGGACGGGTGTGAACTGTTGTCCGGCGGCGCGTTCCGGCTGGATGTGCTCTCAGACAACTGCGATCCCTGGGGCATGACCGTGCGCGCTTTCCGCAGTGTGGAAGGCAGTTTCCGTCTGCCGGAGGATGAACTGACACCTGCGGCCTGCGCGATCCCCGAGCCCGTGCCCGCGGTGCGCGTGATCGAACACGGCCGTGTACGCACGGTGGTGGAAGCGGTCTTCGCGTACCGGAGCTCCCGCGCGTTCGTGCGCTATACGCTGAGCAAAAACTCGCCGGATATCGATATTTCGGTGCGGCTGCAGCTGGAAGAACTCGAAAAAATGGTGAAGCTGGCGATCCCCGCCGCGGGTCTTAAAGCGGTATGGGGGCAGACGGTGTACGGCCGCGAACCGCTGGCAATGAACGGCGACGAGACCGTGTCACAGCGCTGGAAGCTTATGGATCTGGGGGACAACGCGCTCCTGCTCTGCGGCCGCGCTACCTACGGCGCTTCTGTAGAGGGCAATGAACTGAAGCTTTCGCTGGTCCGTACGCCGGCGTACACCGGCCATCCGCTGGGGGAGCGGCGCGTGCTGCCTGTCGACCGCTATACGCCGCACATGGATCTGGGCACGCATCTGTTTGAGTTCCGGCTCACGGGCGGCAGGCGTCAATATCTCTTCGACCGTGCGGACCGCCTCGCGCAGCTGTATTGCGAGCGGCCGTTCTGCATGTCGTTTTTCCCGTCGGGCGAGGGGGCAATGCCGCTTCCCGGCCTCCGTATCGAAGGCGACGACTGCGTGATAGTCGCTGCGCACAAACAGAGCGAGTACAGCGCGGGCAGCGTGCTGCGGCTCTTCAATCCCACCGACACTGCGCGGACGGCGCGCGTGGTTGACGCCGGAGCCGGGGCCGCTTATCCGGTCACGCTGCCGCCGCATGCGTTTGAGACATATTTAAAAACGCCGGCAGGGCTGAGGGCCATACCGGCGGATGAATTAAAGCGCGTCAGTCTTTGAAATTGTCTGTGAGCTTGTACGGCACGTGCGGGGCGCTTTCGGGCACCTCGTAGCCGATCTCGTTGGGCGCGGCCCAGTGCACGGCGTTGCGGATGATGCGCTGCACGTACTCATTGTAGAACGAGCGGCAGAACTCGTGGCCGGGCTGGAAATAGAACACTTTGCCGGCGCCGCGGTAGTAGCAGAGGCCGGAGCGGAAGATGAAGCCGTCTTCGAACCAGGAGCCGAATACCAGCTCGTCGGGCTGCGGGATGTAGAAGGGCTCGCAGTACAGTTCCTCGAACAGTTCGAAGTGGTCGGGGATACCGGCGGTGATGGGATGCGCGGGCAACAGGTTCCACACGATCTCGTGCTGGTCGCGGCCCCAGGAGAGATTGCCGTTGGTGCCGACGACTTCGCGGAACACTTTCGAGTGGTGGCCGGAGTGGAGGACAACGAGCCCCATTCTCCCTTTGTACACGCGGTCGCGGATGCGGTCAACGAGCGCGTCCGGCACCTCATGATGCGCCATGTGGCCCCACCAGATGAGCACGTCGGTGTTGTCCAGCACCTCGGCGGGCAGGCCGTTGTCCGGATCGTCCAGCGCGGCGAGCCGCACGTTCAGCTGCTTGTCGTTGTCCAAAAACTCTTTTATCAGCCCGTGGATCCCGTTGGGATAGATGGCTTTGCAGGCTTCTTCGAACCGCTCGTGGCGGAACTCGTTCCACACTGTCACGTTGAGTTGTTTTTCCATATTCGTAAACCTCGCTTTTATCGCAATCGTCTGCTTGCTTCGCGGGATATTTTATCACATAACGGGCCGGATAGCAATCAGATCGGTACCGTGACGCCGCCGAAGTCGTCAACGTCGCGCCCGGAGTGGGTGATTATGATCAGATGTTCCGCGACGGGGGCAAATTCGGCTTTTATGAAATCGACCGCGGCGGCGCGGGTGGCGGCGTCCAGACCCTTGAGGGGCTCGTCGAGGACAACGGCGGAGATCTTTTCGCCCGCACGCGTCAATGCGCGGCAATGGAGTGCGGCTCTCGCCAGGCAGACCCGCTGCCGCATGCCGCCGGAGAGTTCGGCGGGGAGTTTGCCGCCGTCGGCGTCCGATAATCCGAGCGCGGCGAGGAGTCCGGACGCCTCCGCTTTCAGGGCGGCGCGGCGGGCGCTCCGGCTGCTGCGCTTTTCGCCGCCGGCTTCGCGTGCGCGCAGGTCCGGTGCGGCGAGAATTATGTTGTCCAGCGCGTTCGCCCAGGGCAGCAGCCGCGGTTCCTGGAACAGGTAAACTACGCTTCCGCAAAGGCCGGAGACCGTACCGGAATCCGCGTCTTCGAGGCCGGCCAGAATGCGCGCCAGCGTGGTCTTGCCGGAGCCGGAGGGACCGGTGAGACATGTTGTCCCCGCCGGGACCGAGAGGGACAGCGCGTCAAATACGACGTTGTCCCCATAGCGTTTGCTGAGACCGGAAACGGCGATCATTGCCCCTCACCCCCTTCGGAAGGCGCGGTATCTGCGGCTGTTTCAGACTTCCCGGAAGCGGGTCTGTCCCCCGTACAACGCCGGATGAGCAGCCGGATCAGCGCCTCCATCAGCACGCTCAGCAGTATCACCAGTGCGGTCCACGCAAACAGATCCGGCGTTTCCAGATAGATCTTGGATTCGTACAGCCGGCGGCCGATGGATATTTTGGGCAGGCACAATACTTCCGCGGCGATGCCCGCTTTCCAGCCGAGGGCCAGGGCGGTGAGCATTGACGACAGGTACGCGGGAAGCGCAGCGGGCAGGTATACGTTCAGCACGGTGCGTACACGGCCGAAACGGTACGCACGGGCCATTTCCAGCAGCGCCGGATCGGTGTTTTCCAGCGCGGTCCTGAGCGCGTCCCAGACGATGGGCGTCACCATCAGGAAAACGATGAACGAGGGGATGTTGTTGGCGGGGATCCACACCAGCGCCAGGATGATGAAGGACGCCACCGGGGTGGCTTTGACCATGCGGCCCAGCGGGGACAACAGCGCAGCGGCGTGACGGCTCCAGGCGGTCAACGCGGCGAGTATTGTCCCCGACAGCACCCCCGCGACATACCCAATCAGGATGCGCAGCAGCGTTTGTCCGGTGGCCTGCCAGAATACGCGCTCCCCCGCCAGCCGGAAAAGGCGGCGCAGCACCGTGCCGGGTCCGGGCAGCAGCAGGTCTGTCCCCGTTCTTAAAGCCAGCAGAAACCATATCCCCAGCCAGAACGCGGCGACCGTCGCAACGGAAAGCAGCGTTTCCGATACGGCGGAGGCCTTTGACCGCTTGCGGCGGGGGAGGTATGTGCGGGTGCCGTCTTTATCGACAGTTACAAACTTCATTGTCGTCCTTTCGGGCCTGTGCGGGCGCGCGAGCTATGGCTTTATGCGTTGATCACGGCTTGTAGTACAGGTCCGCGCCGGGCATGGCGCCGCCGATGGAGGCGGGGTTGGCCGCGAACAGCACGCCGTAGAATTTGGTCAGAATATCGATCATTTCGTCGCCGTCGATGTACACGATATTGCAGTTGGGGATCGCCTTTTCGGCCACGGCCGCGGCGGGCACGATGCCGGCGGAGGCAATGATTTCTGCGGCTTCGGGGATGTTGCCGTTCACGAAGTCAACGGAGGCCTTATAATCTTTCAGGAAGCCGTCCAGCACCGCTTTGTGGTTCGCGATCACGTCCGCGGATACGCTGATGCAGCCCTGGACCGCTTCGCCGTTGCCGGTCTTTTTCCACTCTTCGGTGAGGTCCAGCGCGATGCGCAGGTTCGGATTTTTGGTGAGCGCCGTGGTGACCATGGGCTCGGGCAGCATGCCCAGCGTGGCCTGGCCGCTGATCAGCAGCGTAGCCAGCTCGCTGTGTTCGGTCTTGTACTCGACGTCCGCGTTGACGCCGTTCTGCGCGAGAATGTAGTTCAGGATGTACTCGGGCGTGGACGCCTGGCCCGTGGCGAGCAGCTTTTTGCCCTCCAGGTCGGCAACGGAATGAATCGTGTCGCCCGCCTCCAGCACGTACAGCACGCCGAGAGTGTTGACGGCGGCAACTTTATACTTCCCGTTGGTCTTGGCATTGATCACCGCGGCCAGGTTGACCGGCAGCGCCGCCACGTCCAGCGAGCCGCTGAGCAGCGCCGCACGGATCTCGTCGGGAGAGGAGTACAGCTGGATGTCGTATTTGCCGTGGAGCGCGCCGCCTTCGCCGGTGTCTTTGATCAGTTTGGCCATGCCCATGCCGGTGGGGCCGGAGAGCGTACCTACGCGCAGCACGTAGTCGTCGGCGGGCTGTTTATCGTTCTTTTTGCAGCCGAACAGCGCGGTGAGCAGCAGCGCCGCGGCGAGCAGGAGAGCAGCGATTTTGATAAGTTTTTTCATTTTGTTTCCTTCTTTCAAACAGTGATGTATGTGTGAGTTGGTTTACGACTATGAGGGCAGCGACATGGCCCGGAGCGCCTCGCGGTCAACGATCTGTATCCCTCTGTCTGCCTTGCGGATCAGACCTTTGGATTCGAAGCAGTCCAGCGCCCTGTAGAGGGACGCGCGGCCAATGTCCAGCGTTCGGGCGAGGGCGGAACGGTTGGGACGGATGATCCCGCGGTCGTCCGCGGGGCAGGCGGCAAGGTACCCCGCCAGCTTGCGTTCGGTGTCGGAGGCGGTGAAGTCGGCAATGCGCCGGTTCAGAAACCGCACCTTTTCAGAGAGCAGCCGGATGTAGTTTTCGGCGAATTCGGGGTCGGTGCGTACCTGCTGTTTCACGGTCTCGCCGGGGATGAACCGGATCGACGCGTTGGTACGGGCGCGGATCTCGGTGGCAAATTCGCAGGGCCCCGAGGCCGTTTCGCCGGCGCCGAACAGCGCCGCCAGTCCGAACACGTCGCCGGCTTTCAGCGTGTTCAGCAGCACGCCGGTATCGCCTTTGCGTGTCACAATTACTTCACCGGACAGCACGATGCCCAGCGCTTTCCGGTATTTCCGGGGCGAGTAGATCACATCGCCTGCTTTGAATTCGCGCGCTTCCGTGTCGCCGATCCCGGCGAGCCATTCGCAGGCGCTGAGCCGGGCGCTGCTGCCGGTACCGGTTGGCGTATTGGCGCCGGCCGGCGTGTCGTCGGTGATGATCTTTGTATTGACATCCTGCCCGTCGAACAGATCGATGGGCCCGCCGTCTGCGCCGGTGGCTTTGACGCGGCGGAGCGTGACCGTCAGCGGCGCGTCAGCTTTCGCTTTGACCAGAGACGGGTACAGCACGCCGCTTATCGCGCAGTCCTCAATCGTCAGTCCCGTGAGCGGAGTACCGGTCTGCAGCGTGTGCGTACCGTATTCGTAGTGCATGAACCGGTCGGGGTTCTCGATGGTGCAGTTGCGGAACACGATCCGGTCCGCGGGCACTTCGGAGGGGTACGTCTCGCTGGAAAAATATTCGACTACCGTGAGCAGATTGTGGCGGCCCATGTGGTCGGGGAGCACGTCGTTTTTGCCGCGGACAACGGTCATCCGGTGCGGATACTTGCCCGGTCCGTACATGTGGCAATCCTCCACGGTGATGTCCGTGCCGCCGATCCGGAACAGGTCGCAGGACGTGTTGAGTTCGCAGCCGCGGAGCGTGAGGCCGCGGATGTTGATGCCGGCAACGCAGTCGTCCCCGGTTATGAACGCGCAGTTCTCGATCAGCGTGTCCCGGCAGCAATGCAGATGCACGCCGTCGTGGCCGGCGAGGGAAGTGACCCCGCGCATCCGGATATGGACGGAGTTATCGATCTGGTGCATGAAGTTGCCGCAGCGCTCGATGGTGTAGCCTTCGAGACGTATATTCTCGCAGTTGCTGAAAAACAGGCCGTGGGGGCCGCGGAAGCCTTCTTCGCCGTTTGCATCGAAGCAGTCCGCGCCGTTGATCACTGCGCCCGCTTCGCCGGTCACCGCAACGTTGCGCTCGCCGTACGCGGACAATATCGCCCGCCGGTACTCTTTCCACGGCCGGTCGTTATAGTAGTGCGTGATCATCTCCATGTCGGTGCGGAGGTCAACGCCGTCGGGCACCGGAAACACGGGATAGTCTTCGCAGTCGTCGCTGCCGATGAGCGCCGCGCCCGCGCACAGATGGAATTCGGTATCGGAATGCATCAGCAGGCCGCCGGTGCGGAAGACGCCTTTGGGCACGCTGACAACGCCCCCCGTCCCCGCGCACGCGTCGAGCGCCTGCTGTATCGCTTCAGTCTGCAGTTCGGGGCGCCCGGCTGCGGCGCCGAAGTCGCGGATGTCAATTATTTTGGAGTTTTGCGTCATGAGCGGATCTTTCCTTTCCGGGCGTGTGTTGCGCTGCGTCCTATGACCCTTCAACGGGTGACAAACTGTCTCATATGAGACAGTTTGCATTATACAACGTGCAGAAATAAATGTCAATATGCTGATGTCGCACTTGCTAACAATATCTTTAATGTGATATACTCACCACACAAGAAATCTCTGGAAGGCATGGTTATACCAGAGGCGAGAATTATGACATCAGAAAATAACAATAATACAGAGCAGGCTACAGATGACGGTTGCGTGCCGAAATTTGGTAACGAAAGAACCAAAAAGAAAATAATTATAATTGGGGTTTTGTGTGCGGTCGTTATTTTATCATTGTCTGCGGCACTGGTTGCTGTGATTATAGTAAATAATCATGCTTTTTCTAATACTAAAACTGAGTATGCAGACCCGTTTTCAGAAGGAATGCAATTCGACGGAGGAGATGGGTGCCCTGCTCCGCCTTCCAAAATTTGCATTAAAACCCAAAAAAAGAGCCTAAAAAAAGGCGAGGATCTTACGGTTTACATCTATTATGGTACGCAAGGTAATCTATCTACTAATCCGGATTTGTTAGATTATGCTACAGGAACATTATCAATGTCATATGATCGATATGATCCAATGTGTAATTTAGAAACGATCAGCGAAAACAATCTTTTGTTGGCAACAGATTATGTTTTTGATTTTGAACGTGAGCCGTTGGCCGTTACAATACCGGCGGAGGCATTTGTTGAAAAGGAAGCGATGAGAGATCCTGTGAAGTTTACAGAAAACGAGGGGGGAATTGTATTTGTATATGAAGCCCGTTTTCTATGCCATGGCGCACCCGAAGAATACTCCTGGTGGGATAGTACGGTCATATATTATAAGATAGATAATGATAATATTAATTTATATACTTCATATAGTGGGTTGAAACATAATTAGTCTGCTTCCCTAATAGGAAGAATCATCTCATCTCACCGCTCCTGCCCGCACAGTTCGGCGGCGAAGCGTGTTGCCGACGCCAGCGCGGAGGCGGCGAACTCGGGCGGTACCGGGCCGCCATCGGTAAAACCGGAAGAAAGCAGGCTGAACAGGAAGCCGGCAAGGAGATTGTCACCGGCGCCCACGGTGGAATAGCAGTGGGGGACGGGATCCGCGGGGCGGGAGAGGATGTTGACGTTGCCAACGGCGGAGCGGGACGCAAAAAGCGCGCCTTCCGGGCCGAGGCTCAATAAAACGTTGGGTGCCAGCGCGGTGAGGCGGGACGCCAGCGAAGCGGGCTCAGCGCCGGCGGCGTCAATGTCCAGCAGCGCTTTGGCTTCGGCCAGGTTAGGCTTGATCAGCCACGGCGCGGCGGCGGCAATTTCGTCCGCGTCAAAAGCCGCGGAATCCAGCGCGACGCGCACACCTTTATTACGAAAAACGCGAGAAATGCGGGAGATGTTGTCCACGGAAACGCCGCGGGGGAGACCGCCGGAAATGCAGACGATATCGCCGGGGGCGGTGCGGTCCAGAAGGCGCCCGCAGAGGGCGTTGACCGCGGCGTCTTCGGCGCGGAAAGGCTTGTGGCAGATGCGGGTCTCGGTGTTGTCCGCGGCGGCGTTCAGCGAGATGTACTCGCGCATTTCGCCCGGCACGGTCTCGTATTCGGCCGCGAGCCCGTCGCGCCGCAAAAGCGTTAGATAGCGGTCGGCGTCGTCGGCACCCAGCAGCACGTACGCGGAGGCGTCAACGCCATGCCGTCCCAAAGCCCGGGTCACGTTCACGCCTTTGCCGGCGGCAAACACGCGCCGCGCCGCGGGGAAGTTTTCCGCCCCGATCCGCAGGTGCTCCAGCGCGAAGTGGACGTCAATTACCGGATTCAGCGTCAGTGTGAATATCCGCATCGGTGTCGTCCTCCGGGGAGGGGGGCAGGATGATCGTGACCTCGTCGGGTTCCGCTGCTGCCGCCGTGCGCGTCTCGGCCTCCGGTTCTGCCGCTGCCGCGGCCTTTACGGCCTCTTTCGTGGCGCGCGCCGCCCTGGCGGCCTCAGCTTTTTCTTTCTCAGCCCTGGTGCGGGCGTCGATCAGCGCTGCGGTCTCCGGCTCGTATTCGCGCAGGAAGGCCATGAATTCTTCGCCGGTCAGCGTCTCTTTTTCAAACAGCGTTCCGGCCAGTTTGTCCAGCGTGGCTTTGTGCCCCGAGAGCAGTTCCAGCGCCTTTTCGAATGCCTCATTGGTGATATTGATGATCGCGGTGTCGATCCGCAGCGCCGTGGCATCGGAGCAGTCTACCGAGGAATCTCCGGGCAGGTACAGGCTTTGTTGACGCTCCCACGCCGTGAAGCCGAAGCCGTCCAGCATGCCGTATTTTGTGATCATGGAGCGTGCGAGGGCGGTTGCCCGCTCGATATCGTTGGCGGCGCCGGTGGTGACAAATTCGAACTGCAGCTGCTCGGCTGCGCGGCCCGCGGACAATATAGTGATCTCGTTCAGCAGATCCTCTTTGGAGAACAATACTTTCTGCTTCTGCGCCACCTGCATCACGTACCCCAGCGTGCCCGAAGTGCGCGGGATGATGGTGATCTTGTGCACCGGCTCGGTGTGGGAGAGCAGCGCGGTGACCAGCGCGTGGCCGGTCTCGTGGTAGGCAACGATGCGCTTTTCGTCATCGGACATCACGCGGTTCTTTTTCTCTTCGCCGGCCAGGATTATCTCCACGGCTTCTTCCAGCTCGGTCTGGCTGACTTTGGCTTTGCCGGCGCGCACCGCGTGGAGCGCCGCTTCGTTGATGATATTTTCCATATCGGCACCGGAGGCGCCCGCCGTGGCCCGCGCGATGACTTCGAGGTCAATGTTGTTCTCCATCTTCACATCCTTGGAATGCACTTTCAGGATGGCGACGCGGCCTTCCTGATCGGGGAGGTCAACGATGATCCGCCGATCGAAACGGCCCGGCCGCAGCAGCGCTTTGTCCAGCACTTCGGGGCGGTTGGTGGCGGCGAGGATGACCACGCCTTTGGAGGAGTCGAAGCCGTCCATCTCGGAGAGCAGCTGGTTGAGGGTCTGTTCGCGTTCGTCGTTGCTGCCGAGGCCGTTGTCCCGGCTCTTGCCGATGGCGTCGATCTCGTCGATGAATACGATGCAC
>JAFZSK010000116.1 GCA_017620915.1 Clostridia bacterium
GATCCGCACGGCGCCGCGCGTGCCTTTCGGCTGGTCGTCCTGGTCCTGTTATTACGGCAATACGGACGCGGAAAAAGTACTGGCGCAGACCGAGGCATTTGAAAAGGGCTTTCTGAGACCGCTCCGGAACCGTTCGAAAGAACAACTGTTCCCGGTCGTTCAGATCGATGACTGGTGGCAGAAAGGCGGTTCCTTCGCGTGCTTCTGGACGCCGGAGGAAACTAAATTTCCCGAAGGCATCGGCGCGGTCAGCGCGCAGATCACCGAACGCGGCATTGTCCCCGGGCTCTGGTACGCGCCGGGATTGATCACCGCCTCTTCGGAGCGTTTCGAAGACTGCCGGAGCAAGCTGTATGACGATCACGATGTGGTCCCGTCGTTTTCGGACGTGTATCCGCTGGATATCGGCTCGCCGGAAGTGATCAGGGAAATCACGGATTTCGTGCGCCGCGCCGCAAACGAGTGGGGCGTCAAATATTTCAAACTGGACTTTCCGGATTCGCTGCTGTACCGGCAGGATGCGGACAATTCGCGTGTACACTACCGCTGGGACTACTCCGTGGCGCTGTACCGCAAACTGCTCAAAGCGATCCGGCAGGCGGCGGGCAATGACGCTTTCATCCTGGCCTGCGGCGGCACGATCGGCGAGAGCGCGGGCGTGTTCGACGCGATCCGGACGACGCCGGACGTGTCCTGGGCGGGTTACCCGCGCGAGCAGCACCCGGGCCCCTGGAACATAATCTGCGCCAACGTGCGGAATATGCTATACCGTTCGTATTACGGCGGTAAGGTGTTCTGCGTTGACCCCGACAGTGTGCTGCTCCGGGACAAGCTCTGCGAATACGGTGAAGATTATCTGACGCTTTCGGACAACGAGGCGGAATTCCTGGCGATCGCCTGCGCCTTCAGCGGCGGGTCGCTGCTGTCCGGCGACGAACTGGACAAATTGCCCGAAGCGCGCAGAAAACTGTTTGCGTCGATATTGCCGCCGTGCGGCCGCAGCTGCGAGCCGCTGGATTTCTGGGAGTATCCGTACTGCACTCACGCGTATCTGAAGATCGAGGACAGCTCCGTGCCCGCCGAGATCCACGTTTTGTACAACTACGAAGTTTTTGCCGAAAAACGCCTGCTGAAACTGACGGAACCCTGTATTTTCGTTGACGCGGCCAGCGGGGAAGTGCTGGCGTCCGGACGTTCGTTCATCGAACCGGAACTGCCGGCCCATTCCGCCAAAGCGATCATCTGCCGCCAGATCTCGATGCATCCGTCATTTCTGTGGGCGGACGACAACATTTACCGCGGCGCTTTCAACACCTCCGACCTGTTCTTCTCGGATTCGCTGATCGTGACGTCCGATGCGCCGGCGGGGACAACGCTCCACATCTTCGTGCCGTACGGCTGCGGCAGCGATGTATACGTCAACGAGCGCAAACTGAGGCCGGACACGCTGCCTTCCGTTGACTGCGGCGATGGCCGGATCTATTCGGCCGTACTGTAAAACGCGCGTTAAGAAAAGCACGAAACGCGCAAAAAATAACTTGAATACAATAGTGCTTGATGCTATAATTACAAGAGTGCTTGTGCATTACAAAACATTAGGAGGTTATCAAAATGGGTGTGGATTGCGGATGCTGCTCTGACGAGAGAAGCAAGAAGCTGCTTGAAGTGATTGAAGCCGAAAAGAACAACCCGGGCTCCCTTATCAAGATCCTGCATGAGGCGCAGGAGATCTACGGGTATCTCCCCATCGAAGTTCAGAAGTTCGTATCGGACAATACCGGTATACCGCTGGCGGAGATCTACGGCGTTGTTACATTCTACGCACAGTTTTCACTGAAGCCGAAGGGACAGTACAAGATCAACGTATGTCTCGGCACGGCGTGCTATGTTAAGGGCGCGGAAGGCGTGCTTGACAGACTTAAAAAGGAACTTAAGATGGACGTGGGCGATTGCACCGAAGATGGAAAGTTTTCTCTCGATGCCTGCCGCTGCGTAGGCGCGTGCGGTCTTGCTCCGGTCATTATGATAAACGACGACTGCTACGGCCGCCTTACGCCTGACCAGATCCCCGGGATCCTGGCCAAGTATTGACAGCGGCAGTATGCTTAGAGACATTTCACTGCATATACACGACCTCAGCGAGAACTCCATCACCGCGGGGGCAACGCTCATCCGGATCTCGCTTTCCGCGGCGGACGGCATCCTGACGCTCGTGATCGCGGACAACGGCAAAGGCATGAGCCCGGAACTGCTCGCAAAAGTGGAGGATCCGTTCACCACCAGCCGCACGGAGCGCAAAGTCGGAATGGGAATACCGTTCTTCAAACTCGCGTGCGAACAGACCGGCGGCTCGTTCCGGATCAAGTCCGAACCCGGGAAGGGGACGGAACTGACCGGGAGACTGGTGATCGATAACATTGACCGCATCCCGCTGGGAGACGCCGGAGAGACTGTATCGATGCTGATACTGGAAAGCCCCGAAACGCGGTTCGTGCTGGAATTGACCGCCCGCGGGGAAAGCTTCACGCTGGACACGGATGAAGTCCGGGAACAGCTGGACGGCGCGCCGATCAACGACTTCGAGATACTGCAGTGGATAAAAGAATACGTTAATGAAGGTGTCCTTAATATATTCGGAGGTGTATTAGATGAAATCACTTGAGGAACTGAGAGCCCTGAAGGCCAAAGTTAAAAACGATATGACCTTGAGAGAAGGCGGCGAAGACACGAGAGTCGTTGTCGGTATGGCTACCTGCGGTATTGCCGCCGGCGCGCGTCCCGTCATGAACGCTTTCCTTGAAGAAGTCAGCAAACGCAACATCAAGAACGTCCAGGTCACGATGACCGGCTGCATGGGTCTGTGCAGACTTGAACCCATCGTGGAAGTTATCGACAAAGACGGCAACAAAGTCACGTACGTTAAAATGAACGCCGAAAAAGCACTGCGCGTCGTGGCGGAGCACCTGGTCAACGGTCAGGTAGTAAACGAATATACCATCGGAGCGGTAGCTCAGTAATTTGGAGGGAAGATTATGCAAATCTACAGATCACACGTATTGGTTTGTTCCGGTACGGGATGTACTGCTTCGGGTTCCGCCGCGCTGTTTGACGAGTTTGAAGCCCAGCTCAAAGCGCAGGGCCTCGAGAACGAAGTCAAAGTCGTAAAGACCGGCTGCTTCGGTCTCTGCGCCCAGGGCCCCATCGTGGTGGTGTATCCGGAAGGTTCCATGTACTGCAAAGTTAAGAAAGAAGACGTCGCCGAGATCGTGTCCGAGCATCTGCTCAAAGGCCGCATCGTGAAGCGACTGCTGGAGAGCAACAACGAAGAGCAGAACACCCAGGCAGACGCCGAGAAGACGGATTTCTTCAAAAAGCAGCTCAGGATCGCGCTCAGAAACTGCGGTAAGATAAATCCTGAAAATATCGACGAGTACATCGCGCAGGACGGTTACGAGGCCCTCGGCCGCGTGATCACCACGATGACTCCCGAGCAGGTCATCGACATCATGCTGAAGTCGGGGCTGCGCGGCCGCGGCGGCGCCGGTTTCCCCACCGGCCGCAAATGGGATTTCGCCCGCAAGAGCGTATCCGATAAGAAGTACGTCTGCTGCAACGCCGACGAAGGCGACCC
>JAFZSK010000117.1 GCA_017620915.1 Clostridia bacterium
ACGGAGGCCGCAATTCCTTCTTTTGACGATTGTGGCCTCCCGAACGAGGAAAAACGGAGGCCGCAATTCCTTCTTTTGACGATTGTGGCCTCCCGAATGAGAAAAAAGGAGGCCGCAATCTCTCATTTCAAAGATTGCGGCCTCTCGAATCCTGATAGTGTTACTTCGCGTAGTCCACTGTACGGGTCTCGCGGATCATTGTCACCTTGATCTGACCGGGGTACGTCATTTCATCCTCGATCTTTTTGACGATCTCGCGCGCCTGCAGCACCATGCCGTCGTCGGACACCGTGCTCGGCTTCACCATGATGCGGATCTCGCGGCCTGCCTGGATGGCGTACGTCTTCTCCACGCCGTCGAAGGAATTCGCGATCGCTTCCAGTTTCTCCAGCCGCTTGATGTAGTTCTCCAGCGACTCTCTGCGGGCGCCGGGACGTGCCGCGGAGATCGAATCCGCCGCCTGCACCAGCACCGAGATCGGACCGCTCGGCTCCACGTCGCCGTGGTGCGACATGATCGCGTTGATGACCTGCGGACCTTCCTTATACTTGCGCGCGATCTCCGCGCCGATATCCACATGGGAGCCTTCCATCTCGAAGTCCACCGCTTTGCCGATATCGTGCAGCAAGCCGGCACGCTTGGCCAGGGTCACGTCGAGACCCAGTTCCGCCGCCATAACGCCCGCCAGGCGGGACACTTCGATGGAGTGGATCAGGACGCTTTGACCGTAGCTCGTGCGGTATTTCAGGCGGCCGAGCAGTTTGACCAGCTCCGCGTGGAGGCCGTACACACCGGTCTCGTAGGTAGCGTTTTCGCCTTCCTGACGGATGACCTGGTCGACTTCCTTCTTCGCCTTCTCCACCATCTCTTCGATGCGCGCCGGATGGATGCGGCCGTCCTGGATCAGCTTTTCAAGGGCAATACGCGCCACTTCGCGCCGCACCGGATCGTAGCCGGAAAGGACAACGGATTCGGGCGTATCGTCAATTATCAGATCGATACCGGTGAGCGTCTCCAGCGCGCGGATATTGCGGCCTTCGCGCCCGATTATACGGCCCTTCATGTCATCGTTCGGGATCTGGACAACGGAGATCGTTGCCTCCGACACGTAATCCGCAGCACAACGCTGTATCGCTGTGGACAATATATCTCTCGCCCGGTCGACGGACTCGTTCTTGAGCTTGGTCTCGTACTCTTTGATGAGTGCGACCTTTTCCCGCTCAAGGTCATTTTCCATATTTGTGAGCAGCAGCGCCTTCGCTTCGTCCCGGCTCATACCGGCAACTCTTTCCAGCTCGTCTATCTGCCGCTTTAAGGTCTCTTTCACCGCCTCCTCGCTCTTCGCGAGTTCGGCAGTCCTGTCATTCAACGCCAGTTCACGCTGATCCTGGATCTCGAGCTTTTTGTCAAGGCTCTCCTCCTTCTGGATCAACCTGCGTTCGTTTCTCTGGATCTCGTTGCGTCTCTCTTTGATTTCTCTTTCCAGGTCAATGCGGCTCTTGTGGATCTCCTCTTTTGCCGCCAGCAGGAACTCCCGCTTTTTGCCCTCGCCTTCCTTGGTGGCCTCGGATATGATCCGCTTGGCCTCGGTATCGGCATCCCCGATTATTTTATCGGACTCGGCTTTGGTAGTCACGCAGCCTTCTTCGTATGCTTTCGCCCACGTTTTCTTGTAGATGATGATGCATATCACAGCCGCGATAATGATCAAAGGAAGCGCTGTTACTAGAACTATCAAGAACTTTTCCATAACAAACACCTCTTATTTAGTTGTCAAAGTACTATCCATATCTATCAGAGTGCATAAGCGCACCGACAAAAATGCATAAACTTATACAGATTGCATTGTACCACAACGACGGGGACGGTGTCAACGTCCCCGTCGGCGGTTTTGCATATTATCGACTTGTTGATTTATATCAGTCGGATGATCTTCAAAAAATCAGGCAGCGTAGATCTCGATCTCGGCCAGCTGGCACAGATAGCCGTCGGCGGGAGAAGGCACGCGGTAGAGCTTTGTGGCGAGGAGCCTGACATAGCGGCAGGTGACCGCGTCGAACTCGAAGGTGAACGGGGTGCTGTCTTTGTCGGCGGCGCGGGTGTTGTCAACGACCTCGGCGATCGTGGTGTATTCCTTGCCGTCCGCAGAAACCTCGATTTTGAAGCTTTCGGGGCAGAAATTGCCGCCTGTTGCGTTGGGATAGCCAACGGGATAAACGATGATCTTGTTGATCGATGTGTCCTGCTCGAGCGTAAAGAGTACCCATTCTTCCTGCTCCGGGTCATCCGTATTGACGCCGACCGCGGTGGTCCAGCCGACACTGGGGTCGTCGGGATCCACATCGTAATAGCGACCGTCATTGATGTACCCGACGTCCCAGCCCCACTGGACATGGGTCAGGCCGGTGGTGGATGACACTTCTACGTCGGCTTTGAGGGCAACGTTGGTGCCGCTGGCGGGCGGTGCCTTCGTGGGCTTTTCGGTGGGTGCTGCGGTGGGCGCCGGCGTAGGCGCTTTAGTAGGCACTTCGGTGGGTGCTTCAGTGGGCTCTTCGGTTGGCGCTTCGGTGACGACCGGCGTCTCGGTCTTTGCTTTGCACGCGGTCAATACCATTGCCGCCAGCAGCACCATCACCAACGTCAATACTGCCGCTTTGCGCGCGATTCTATAATTCTTCATTTTATATTTCCTCCTGTGAATGATCGGGCGGACAACTGCCCTCCCGTACTCATTTAATTATACTGCAGCAAATGGAAAATTGCAAATGGCAAAGGGCAAGGGGCAAAGGGCAAATGCGGCGAACTGCCTCATTCTCATTTTTTGAGCTCATTTTGGTATAAAGTGAGTTGCTATGCCGCGTTTTATACCAGTTTTTCTTTGTTCTCGCTCATTTTTAAAAATGCAAATGCCCAAAAATAGTATAAAATCTTCGATTTGGAATCTAATAATCCTACTTCAAGGAACACCAATAGTATCAAAATCCAAAACCGTGGTTAAATTATCCTATGAAAGCATGATTATACAAGCACTAAAGCCAAGAGAAGGCGCCATTTCTGGTATTAAAATGACAGGAATAACCGTTGTAGTCCTATGCTCGTAAATGCTAAGTGGCTCAAATCGCTCGAGAAGGCGCCCGGCGTAGTATAAAATTGCCGAAAAATGCAATAATTGTCCATACGACCGCCATTTGCCATTTGCTTCTCCTTAGGCTATAATCATTATAGTAAAAAAACATTATATATTCGGAGGTACCGTATCGTGGATAAAAAGGTTTGGGAACGGATGCGCAGAGTAGTCAGTCTCGTGATGGCGGCAGCGTTATTGTTGACCGCGGCGGGGTGCGGCGGCAAAGGGCAGAGCGGCGTTGATGACGGCGAAGGCAATATTGACGACACGCCCAAAAGCTGGCAGGCGGACGCGGCGGCGCTGGAAGCGGCGAATCGCGTTGCCAACAAAAACGAGCTGCTGATCGGATGCTGGATCCCGCCCCGGCCGCACCAGACCAAGACGCAGGAAGACGCCGACGCGCGGATCGCGGAACTGGCCGAATCGGGCCTCAACTGCATCTCCACGCACCACGGTGAAATGTCCAATATCAAGTATTTAACGCGCCTGAACGAGGCCGCGGTCAAATACGGCGTAAAGATCATCATCGAACTGGGCACGGACCTCAGCAAGAGCGGCATCAAGACCAACCTGCAGATAGTCAAAAAAACCATGAACATGGAAGCGGTGATCGGGTACAACCTGTACGACGAGCCGCTGCCCGGGCAGGCGGAGGCGCTGGCCGACGAGCTCCGCCAGATACGCGAACTGACCGGCGACAGCAAGCTGCTGTTCATGAACATGCTCCCCAACTACGGCAACGCCTCGGACATGGCGCCCCGGGTCAAAGAAGGCCTCACCTGGTACCAGACATATCTGGATTCGTTCATGGATACGGGGACGGACGTGTTGTCCTTCGACTTCTATCCCTTCTCCGCTAGGCAAATTAACGACGTAAACCGCCTGCGAAGCATGCTTGAAAACCTGTCGGACATGGCGTTGACCACGAAAAAATACAATATCCCGGCATGGGGCTTCATACAGGATTCCGAATGGAGCGGCATGCGCGCGCCGACCGCGGAGGAGCTCGCGCTGCTGTCGCATCTGCACCTGATCTTCGGGCTCGAGAGCTACTCGTATTTCCTGTACGCGGAGATCTCCAACGACCGCGAAGGCGGCTTCCTGGGCATGCTGGCGTGGGACGGCACGCTGACCGAAGTATATTACCGCGTCAAGGACAACAACGAACGCATGCGGTCAATGGGCTACCGTTGCCTCTCCTACTCCCTCAAAGGCTTCCTGACGGACAATCTCCGCTCCCCGGGCTACGAAGCCGTCCTCGACGAGTCACTCCGTTTGAACACGGAGTCAGACCCGGTGCTTAAAAAAGTCGAGGCGGACAGGGAGACGCTAGTGGGCGTGTTCGAAGGCCGGAGCCAGGAAGAGAACGAGGCGAAGGGGTACGCCGTTGACAACGCCGCCGCCGCGTACTATGTACTGAACTTTGACGCCGCGGAGACCGATACGGTCACGCTGTATTTTGACGGGTTGACGGAGTACACGGTCTGGGGTCCGGACGGCATCGAAGCCATGGGCGCGGACAATGTGCTACGCCTCACGATTCCGGCATACGACGCGATATTTGTGGAGCTGAAAACGTTTAGCGGCAGCGATTCTTAATAAAGGAACCGCAAGCCGGTCGTGATTGATCCGCCTTATCGTTTGAGGGCTGATCTGATATACTCAAAAATCGTCCACTGTGGTTTTATGTTGTCTTGGAAAATATCCTTGAGAACAGGTATCGGGTCTCTGTTTTTATCGCTAAGCTGTTCTCTCAATTGTGTGTATTCGACTGCCGTTTTCTCAAGAACTGACGGTTCGCGAGGGCGGGGCAGCGGTTCTTTGGAATATACTATTAAACTCGGCGGAATCGATTCATGGTACCGGAGAGGAAACAGTCTGTGATATTTTTTACTCCCGAAAAAGTACTTTACGAACGAACGGAAAGTATTGCATTCAGCCAAGCCGGGGCCTCCGTTGATCTCAACAATCAACATACACCCGCCGCTCGTTCTGAAATAATAAGCACTTTTTAAATCCGCAAAATCAAACTCCTTCAGTTTGATTCCCAGTACTGAGCGTCTTACTTTCGTGCCTTCAAACAAATAATAAAGCGGAATATTATTAATTAAACATAATAATATGAGCGGGCATACAACATATATATTCTTGATGTTTGATCCGATTCCGGTATAAGGCCGGATTATTTGGATAAATATAAAGGTTCCGATGAATAAAAACAGCCCAACTTCAAATCCGCCGCGATATAGTAACTGACCTCTTACTTTATAATTTGCCATGTTTGAAGATGGCTCCTTTCTGTTTTATTGTAACAAAATTGCCGGTCTTTGTAAATATTCGGCTCTACTCCCGAAATCGTGATGGATTTGGACAAGCGGACTGGAGATTGGCTTGTGCCGGGCGCCTTCTCGAATCACTCAATTGTCCCTTTAGGGCCCAAAAGTCAACGATTTTCGTAGATTTTGCCCAAAATCGTTGAACTTGGCGCCTTCTTAAGGCCTTTAAAAGCCGTTGGTGCCTTCTGAGGATCTTCGAAGTTAGACGATAATCGGCCTGACAGGCCAAAATCGTTGAACTTTTCTGAAAATATATCGGAAAACGAGCGAGAAAGCCAAAAAAGTTCAACGATTTCTAGCAGGCTCGTCTAAATTCGTTGAACTATTCAAAAAACGCTCCGAAAAATGAGCGAGAGCCAAGACTGTACTCACTCTGCACTAAGGTCAATCAAAAAACAAGCGGACAATTGTTACGATTTCGGGAGTAGAGCCCTCCGCTCCTGCTTTCGCGGCAGGATTAAAGCAGTGCTACTGTCGACGCTCGCTCATTTATAGCCTGCAGGCGCCTTCTCTTGATTTTGACAGAACACCCAAAACTAAAACTGTCATAGCAAATCGATAAAAAGTTAAAAATGCTATGACGAGGGTTCCTTCTTTTGAACAGACAAAAGATCGGAACTGCTATTATAATCATAGCAATATCTCAAAATAATCGTATTGCTATGATGATTGCGGACACAATAAGCTCGATAATCACAAAAGACAGACAGTTTAAAAGGAATAGAAGCCGCCCAAGGCTCAAAAAAGGGCATGACGGGGCGGACGCGTCATAGCAAAAATTAAAAACCGGCTATTTGCTATGACATCGGCATTCATTCAACTAAAAAATGAGCGAGCGCCGCCTGTCGCGCGGCTGCGGCTTTCTCCGGGGGCGAGAGCAGAGCCAGGCAATCAGCTCCGCTCCTTGTAATCCGGCTGATTTAGATATATAATCAGCATAATAATTGACCTGTTTCGGAGGTATTTGATTTGAACAGAAAAACTATCAGTATAGCGCGCCGGACGGTATTGACCGCGATGACGGCGGCAATGTTGTTGACCTCGGCGGGCTGCGGACCCGCACCGCGCACCGCTTCGCCGGAAGAACTGGAGGCCGCCAATCGCAACGCGGCCCGCAACGAAATGCTCATCGGGTGCTGGATCCCGCCGCGGCCGCATCAGGTATTGACGCAGGAAGACGCGGACGCGCAGATCGCGAAACTCGCCGCCTCCGGCATCAACTGCTTCACCACCCACCACGGCGAAATGGACGACATCGGCTACCTCACCCGCCTGGCCAATGCCGCGGAAAAAAGCGGCATAAAAATGATGATCGAACTGGGGACAGACCTCAGTGAAAACGGCGGCATGGCGCACAATCTTGACATCGTGCGCCAGACCATGGATCTGCCCGCGCTCCTGGGCTACAACCTGTTCGACGAACCCACCGCCGGCTACGCGGCCGCGCTCACGGAAGAATTCCGGCAGATCCACGAGCTCACCGGCGGCACGAAACTGCTGATGATCAATATGCTGCCCACGTACGGACCCGCGGATATTATGGCGCCGGAGATCCGCTCCGGGTTCAGCCGGTACCGCACGTATCTGGCGAATTTTCTGGACACGGGAACAGACGCGCTGTCCTTCGACTTTTACCCGTACAGCGGCAATCCCGCCGGCGACGCCGGCGCCCTGCGCAGCATGCTGGTCAATCTGTCCGACATGGCCGTCATGACCAAAAAATACCGCAATGTTCCCACCTGGGGCTTCCTGCAGGACTCCGGCTGGTCGGGAATGCGTATCCCCGAACGGGACGAATTGCGGCTGATCTCCCACCTGCACCTGATTTTCGGGCTGGAGAGCTACTCCTATTTCCTGTACGCCGAGATCTCGGACGACGGCGGCATGCTGGGCATGCTGAACTGGGACGGCGAGACTACCAAAATATACGACCGGGTCAAGGCCAACAACGAGCATATCGCCGGCATGGGCTACCGGTTCCTGTCGTACTCGCTGAAGGGCTTCCTGACGGACAATATGCGTACGGAAGACGCGGAGGCAATTGACGCGGCGCTCCGCCTGAAAAGCGATATCAATCTCAGAAAAGTCACTTCCGACTGCAATACGCTGGTGGGCGTGTTCACCGGCCGCAGCGCGGCGGACAACGCCGCCCGCGGCTACGCTCAGGACCCTGCCAAATCGGGTTATTACGTGCTCAATTACGATCTGTTCAACGACAACACCGTTACCCTCACCTTCAAGCAGAATACGCCGTACACGGTCTGGGGCCCGGACGGCATCGAGGCAATGGGCGTGGCGCAGACCGTCACACTGCAGATCGAGCCCGGCGACGCGCGGTTCGTAGAGCTGAAGACGTTTGACTGAGCATTGTTCGGCCGCACCGGAACGCTCCGGAGCACGCCGGAGTTACGGTTTCGGGCGGATTTTGCACTTGAATTGACAGCGCCAAAAGTGTAAAATTCAAGGCAGATAAGATATTGACGCCGGGGAGGCCGGCGGGAGACCGAAAGGAGATATTGACCGTATGAAACTGAAGACCGGATTGCAGTTGTACACGGTGCGCGAAGAGCTGGCGGCGGATTTCGAAGGGACCGTCCGGCAGGTAGCGGCCATGGGTTACGAAGGCGTGGAATTCGCCGGATTGTACGGCCGGAGCGCCGAAGAAGTGCGGGCGCTGATGGACGAGACGGGAATGAACCCGATTTCGGCGCACGTTGCCCTCGCCGAAATGCTGGACGACATCGACGGCGTGCTGAAAACGTACAAGACCATAGGGTGCAAGTATATCGTTGTTCCCTATCTGCCCGAAGAATACCGCCCGGAGCATGGAAATTTTGAAGAAACGCTGAAGATCCTCGCGTATTTCGGTGAGAAAGTCACCGCCGCGGGCTTCACGATGCTGTACCACAACCACGATTTCGAGTTCACGGTGGTGGACGGCGAATACTACCTCGACACGATCTACGCCCGCATTCCGTCGGCGCTGCTGCAGACTGAACTGGATACGTGCTGGGTCAACGTCGGCGGCGAAGACCCCGCTGCCTACGTTCGCAAATATGCCGGCCGCGCCCCGGTCGTGCATCTGAAGGACTTCTTCATGCGCGGCCGTCAAAAGGACGGGCTGTACGAGCTTATCGGAATCGACAAAAAGGTCGAAAACTCCGGTGAGAACTTCGGTTTCCGGCCGGTGGGCCACGGCATGCAGGACATCCCGGAGATCCTCAAGGCTTCCGTGGAAGCGGGCGCCGAGTGGGTGATCGTGGAGCAGGACCGCCCCGCGCCGGGACAGGATCCGATCGAGTCCGCGCGCCTTTCCGCCGAATACCTCAAGGGGCTCGGACTGATGGCACAGGCTTAAAATTGCCATAATCATAAAACAGTATAAAAATACAGAAAATATACCAATCTCGGAGGTAAACCATGTCAAATTCATCCATCCTTGACGAATTCAAGACCACCCATTTCGCGGAAGAGAAGATCGATCCCAACCGCAAGCTCAAAGTCGGTATCATCGGCACCGGCTGGATCGCCGACGCTCACATTGTCAGCTACAAGAAGCAGCCTGACGTGGAGATCGTTGCCCTTGCCGACCTGATCCCCGGCAAAGCCGACGCCTTCAAGGCTAAATGGAATCTCGAAGGCGCGCGCACGTATCTGAGCGGCGACGAGCTCATTGACCACGAGCCCGACATCGACGCCGTCAGCGTGTGTACCTACAACTGCCAGCACGCCGAGCCCACGATCTACGCGCTGAACCACGGAGTCAACGTCCTCCTCGAAAAACCCATGTGCGTCACGCTGGACGAAGCCGTGGCCATCTGCCGCGCCGAAAAAGCAAGCGGCAAAGTACTGTCCATAGGCTTCCAGCCCCGCTTTGACGAAAACATGAAAATGATCAAGCGCATCGTGGAATCCGGCACGCTGGGCAAGATTTACTACATCCAGACCGGCGGCGGCCGCAGACGCGGCATCCCCACCCCGTTCGGCACCTCCTTCATCGCGAAGGACACCGGCGGCATCGGCGCGCTGGGCGACATCGGCTGCTATTCTCTCGACATGGTCCTGAACGCCATTGGCTATCCGAAGCCCCTCACGGTCACCGGCTACAAATCCGCGTTCTTCGGCACCAACCCCAAATACATGCCCTGTAAAGAGTATGCCGAGGCGTTCGGCGTTGACGACTTCGCGGCCGGTTTCGTGCGGCTCGAAGGCGGCATCGTGCTGGACTTCCGTATCGCGTGGGCAATGCACCTCGACACTCCCGGCGACACCATCATCATGGGCACCGAGGGCTCGCTGCGAATTCCGTCAACGGACTGCTGGAACGGCAGCGTCGGCGGGGCAATGACGATCTACCACGACCTCTGCGGCACCCAGACTCAGACCACCGTACCGATCCTGCGCACCGGCGCCGATCTGTTCGACCTGAAGATCCGCTCCTTCCTGGACGCTGTGAAGAAGGGCGCACCCGCTCCGGTGCCTTCGAGCCAGATCATTTACAACCAGGCGATCCTGGACGGCATCTGCCGCTCCGCCGAACTCGGCCACGAGATCGAGATCGAGATCCCCGAGATCTGATCAGTGTCTGATTTAGAACAACGGGGGCAGTCCCCTGATACACAGGGTCTGTCCCCTGTTCAAAACACAGCCCCCACCGGATTGCGCGGTTTCCGGCGCTACCCGGGCAGCGGGCTGTTTGTTTTCTGCTGCGCCGCGCTGGCCGTCGGGGCGGTGTACGCGGTGCTGAATCTGTGCGGCGTTGACCTCTACGCGAAGCTGGGGCTCACGAAACTGAAGTGCGGTTTTCACGAGCTGACCGGTTTTTATTGTCCGGGCTGCGGCGGCACGCGGGCAGTGCTATCGCTGCTGAAGTTCCGGCTGCTCCGCTCTGTGCTCTACCACCCGCTGCCGGTCTACGTCGCGGCGGTGCTGACCAATTTCATGGTGCGCTTCGTTTCGGCCTACCTGCTGCCGGCGCGCGTCAAGCACCGCCTGAAGCCGCCGAAATTCCGCGTGGTGTATCTGGTGATCGCCGCGGTGCTGCTGGCGGGCAATTTCGTTGTCCGCAACGCGCTGCTGATGGCGGGAATAAACACGTTATAAGTTTTAAGTTTTAAATTTTAAGTTATAAGTTATTAGTTGCAGGTGGTAAATGACAAATGATGACAAATGGGAAAGGAAACCGATACAGAATGAACAGTGATTTGAACAAGAGAGTGAACATCGTTCCGCGCATAATGCGGACCGCGCTGGCGCTGGCGCTCGTTGTATGCCTGCTCTTCACCGCCACCGGCTGTCAATATATCAAAAAACTGCTCGAACGTTTAAACGGCCAGAGCGTTGTCACCGTAAAGTTCGGCGACATGAAATATCAGCGGCCGGATATTGACGCCACCATATCGGAACTTGAGGAACTCATCGCGCACGTCCGGGACAACGACTGCTCTTACGCCACCCAGCTCAAAATGATCCAGGACCTGGACGCGGACTACCTTGAGATCAACTCGATGTATACGCTTTCATATATCAAATTCGCGATCGACACCACGGACGAGTACTGGAGCGGCGAGACCGTTTATTTCGATGAGAATCTGCCGCTGCTGCAGGGTGCGCTGGACGATCTGTTCGTAGTCTGCGCCCAGTCCGAATATATGGCAAAATTCGAAGCGGACTATTTCGGCGAAGGCCAGCTGGAACCGTATAAAAACGGCAACCTGATCACCGACGCGATGGTGGAACTGATGCAGCAGGAAGCCGAACTCGTCACCGAGTTTACCGCTTTTGATTATTATACGATGGAATTCGAGTGCGGCGGCCGTACAGATACCGTAATGGGCCACGCCATGCGCGGCAGCGTATCCGAAGAATATCTGTTCGAACGGTTTTATGAGGCGATCAACGAAGAAACCGGCCGCATTTTCATCGAACTGGTGAAGGTGCGCAATAAGCTGGCCGCGGAGGCCGGTTATGAGAACTACGCCGATTATGCGTTTGACAATCTCGCGCGCGATTACACTCCCGCCGAAGCCGATGCGTTCGTCGGCAAGATAAAAGAGCACATTGTCCCCCTGTTCAGGCAGGTGGAGTATTCGCTGCCGGATGTTGACTACGACAGCACGTATTCGAAAATGTCCGAAGGCAAGATCCTCGACACCGCCGAGAAAGTGTTCAAACGCATGGACTCGCGCTATATAGAAGCCTTCGATTTCATGAATGAATACGATCTGTTCTACCTGGGTTACGGTGAAGAACAGTATGATGCCTCGTTCACCAGCTATATTTACAAATACATGGCGCCGTTCATCGTGATCAAGGGCGCCGGCGACAGCACCGACCTGCTCACTTTCGTGCACGAATTCGGCCATTTCACCGATGCATATTATAACGGCGAGGCGGTTTCCGTACTGGACCTGAGCGAGATCGCTTCGCAGGGGCTCGAAAACCTGTTCATACTGCGCGCCACCAACGACGATGTCAAGAAGAGCGATCTGGAAGCGCTGCGCGAACTGCACAGCCAGAACACGCTCATGGTGTACCTGCTCCAGAGCGTCTATTATTGGTTCGAGGCGCGGGCGTACGAGCTGCCGGACAACGACCTCACCACCGAAAAGCTGAACGGACTGGCGGCACAGGCGCTTTCCGAGTTCGGTCTGGACAATTACTATTCCGATTTCGAATGGCTGTGGGCCACGATACCCCATTTCTACGAGCAGGCTTTTTATGTGATGAGCTACATCACGTCCAACGCGGTGGCGCTTCAACTGTACGACCTGGAGCAGGCACAGGAAGGCGAAGGCGTCAAAAAGTATTTTGAACTGCTCGAATGGGATACGGATATGAATTTTAAAGAGAACGTGGAGCGGGCGGGGTTGACGTCCCCCTTCTCCGACGGCGCCATCGACAAGCTGGCGGCAATTCTCAGAAAGATGTTCGGCATATGACCGCGGGTAGGCGTGCGGTGGTAATCGGCGCTGCCCCGGCGCCGCGCGGCGCGGAACTGATCCGCCCGGATGACTTCGTCGCGGTGTGCGACGGCGGATTGTCGTACGCCGAAGCGCTCGGACTGAGGTACGAGCTGCTGGTGGGCGATTTCGATTCATATGACGGCGCGCTCCCGGAAGGCGGCTTTGAACTGATCCGGCTGCCGTGCGAAAAGGACGACACGGACATCGGGTTCGCGGTAAAGACGCTGCTGGCGCGCGGGTTCCGGGAGTTTCTGCTGCTGGGCGCCGCGGGCGGAAGGCTGGATCATACGCTGGGGAATATTGCCGTTGCCGGCGCGATCGCCGAAGCGGGCGGCCTGTGTACGATCTGCGGCAGCGAGCCGGGCGAGCTGATATATGTGTTCCGGGAGCGCACGCTGGAATTGACGCCGGTACCCGGCGCGTTCGTGTCGGTTTTCCCGCTTGGCGCAAAGACCGCCACCGTGACGCTGGAAGGGTTAAAGTATCCGCTGCGCCACGGCAGATTGTCCGCGCGGTCCACACGAGGCGTCAGCAACGAATTCGCCGCGGGCTTATCTTCGCCGGCCCGGATCACCGCCGAACGCGGCACGGTGATCGTCGTGGTCAATACCTGATTTATCAATTCAGATAGTTTTATCGATCAAGCGGCTCACGTGCTTGTACACCAGGAAGGTGAGCAGGCAGTTGAGCACGCTTTTTATGGCGTTGAACGGGATGATCGCGGGCAGCAGCAGGCCGGCTACAACGCGGGTGCTCACACCCATATACAGCGGGTCAATGATCAGGTTCAGCGGGATCATGATGAGGGTCATTGACAGCGCGCCGGCGCACAACGCAACGATTGCCCCTTTACGCGAATGCAGTTTGCGGTATATGAGGCCGGCGGCGAGGACCATTGTCCCCGTGGCCAGAAAATGCATCAGAATGCCCCAGAATCCGCCCGACGCACTCACCGTGACGCCCTGTATAACCGCCACGACCAGCGTGAGCAGCACGCCCCACAGCGGCCCGAACGCGAAGGTCGCGATCAATATCGGCACGTCCGCCGGGTCGTACTCGAGAAACGGCGCCGCGGGCAATATCGGGAAATGCACGAAATACACCAGCACGATGGACAACGCGGCGAACATGGCGAGGTATACGAATTTCATTGCCCCTTTGCGCTGCGCGGGTCTCGAAGCGGTCTGCGCGGGTGCGGCGGTGTTGTTTTCCTGGTTTTTCTTGTCTTTCATTGTCCTCTCCTCCTGAAACATGCCGCGCCGCGGACCGTCCCGTCTCCGGACAACAAAAACGCCCGCAGCGCTCAGGCTTCGGGCGAAATCAGTTCATTCAGCAGCGTGGCCGCCAAAGCGGCGCCGCACTCATCTGATCCCGTTTCTCTCCTCCGGACTGTACCGTCGGCCCCGGGATCTCACCGGGTCTGCCGGAACCGTCGAAAGCGCTCTCGCCTCCTCCGTTCCCGCTCGCGGGCTTTCACCGCCGGTGGGGATTTTCACCCCGCCCCGAAACGAACAGGGGAATTGTAGCACAGACGAAGGACAATTGCAAATTGAAAATGGCAAATGGAAAATGGGAAATCTTATGGGTTCCAATGAACAGCGCTGCTGTTAAAACTCGTTTTTTCGAAAAAATAAGACAAATGTGCTCAAACGAGCGCGTTTGTCTTACTTTCCGGAGTTTACGCAGTTCGCAGATGCAGCCTGAAACACAGAGCCCCATCGGTCGCGACCTGATTCGCTGCGAAATCGGGAGCAGAGCCGGTTGCGGCCAGATTACGATGTGAAATCTTAGAGCAAAGCCGGGGCAATGCCCGACATTTTGGTTATGTCCGTATAATGGTGTAAATTTAAAATGCGAGCCACTGCTCGATCCTGTATAATGAACTTGCACAACCAAAAGACAGGAGGTAATGAACAATGGCTCAAATCAATTTTACACTATCTGAGGAAGAAATTCTACA
>JAFZSK010000118.1 GCA_017620915.1 Clostridia bacterium
CAACCAGCTGATCTCCAACATAATGTGGGGCATGATGGGCAACTATCTGAGCGTGCCCACCGATTGCCCGCAGCGCAACGAGCGCCTGGGCTGGACGGGAGATACGCAGGTGTTTGTCGGCACGGGTTCGTACAACGCGGATGTGGCGTCTTTCTTCAGAAAATGGCTGCTGGACTGCATCGACAGTCAGACCTCCGACGGGGCGTATCCCGATGTGATCCCCGCCAGCAACGCCACCGGCGCCGGTGCGGCCGCCTGGGGCGACGCGGGCATAATTGTCCCGTACACGATGTATAAAAAGTACGGAGATATTTGGGTAATGCGCCGCAATTACGAATCCATGGAACAGTACATGCGGTTCGTGGAAGCGCACGTTGGACCGCTGGAGCGATACGGCGACTGGCTGGCATACGAAAATACCGAACAGTCACTGATCAGAATGGCGTATTACGCATATGACGCGCTGCTGATGCGGGATATTTCCGCGGCGCTGGGCAAGAACGACCGGACGCAGTATTACGATGAGCTCTATAAGAGCGTTAAAAAGAATTATATTGACGCTTTTGTAAGCGAGAGTTACGGACTGTGGAATGATTCGCAGACGGGCGCGATATTGACGCTGCTGCTGGATCTGACTCCGGACGAAGAGACATACCGGTACGTGCTGGATCAGCTGACTTATAGTATTGACCGCAACGGCGGCAGGCTGCAGACCGGATTCGTGGGCACCGCGTATATTGTTCGCGTACTGAGCGCGCTGGGTGCGGATGAAACGGCGTATACGCTGCTGCTGCAGCGGGGCAACCCGTCCTGGCTGTACAGCGTGGACCAGGGCGCCACCACGATGTGGGAACGCTGGGATTCTTACACGCTGGCGAACGGTTTCGGCGACGTAGGCATGAACTCGTTCAACCACTATGCGTACGGCTGCGTGGGCGAATGGATGTACGCGTATATGGCGGGCATCAACGGGTACGACGGCGACGCGGGCTTCAAGTCGTTCCGGCTCGAGCCGCGGCTGGATCCGCAGCGCCGGATCACTTCAGTGGACGCGTATTATGACAGCGTATACGGACGCATCGAATCGGCGTGGGAGGTTACGGATACAACGGCCAAATACCATTTCCGGGTGCCGGCCAATACTTCCGCGGATATTTCACTGGAACTGTCCGACAGTGCCGGTGCGCTTACGCTGACCGTGCGCGGTGCGGATAAAAGCGTGAATTACAAGATCAGCGAGCTGATGGCCGGCGATACACTGGCCGATGGTTTGAAGTTTACGGAGATCGCGGATGGCCGGATGATAATGCATGCGGTCTCGGGCACTTATGATATAATACTCAGCTGAGCGGGCAATTGACGCTCCGGGGGAGAACGGAATTGGACAACGGCAATCAGGAACTGTATACATCGGCGCTGGCGGACATCAGACTGGACGTGTTTGAGGGACCGTTCGATATGTTATTGTCCCTGCTGGAGCGCAACAAGCTGAATATTGCCGACGTCAGCATCAGCCTGATCGCCGACCAGTACATGGAAGTGCTGCGCAACAATTTCGATATGGATATTGCCAGCGAATTCCTGGTGATGGCGTCAACGCTGCTGCACCTGAAATCGCGCCGTCTGCTGCCGCAGAAAGAGAAAGAGCCCGAAGAGATCTCAGAAGAAGAACTCATCCGCCGCCTGGAAGAATACAAGAAATATAAAGAGCTGGCGCCCGCGCTGGCGGAGCGGCTGGAGAAATATTCCGGGTCGTATTACAAGATGCCCGAAGACCTGCATTATCCGAAGATCTACCTGCCGCTTGAACTAGATCCGGAACTGATGGCGAAGGTCAACGCGGAGATCCAGGCGCGCATCAAAGAGAAGACCAACGACAACACCGCCAAAATGGAGCGCATCCTGCGGGTGGAAAAAGTCAGCATCAAAGACAAAATGAAGCAGATCATACGCCGGATCGTGCATTTCACGCGCAGCAAGTTCTCGGAGATCTTCACGCGGGAATCCAGCCGCACCGAGAAGGTCACCGGTTTTCTGGCGATGCTGGAACTGGACAAAAATAAGCGCGTCAAAGTAAAGCAGGAAGAACTGTTCGGCGAGATTTACATCGAACCCGGCGATGATTTCGCTGCCGCGGATCCGGAGGCGCTCGGAGACAATATCGACGAATACGATGAGCACAGCCCGCTGCCTTCGGAGGCATCCTGATCGCGCGGGGACAATACACAGCAGGTGATATCAATGGATAGTTTTAATTTGGATGGCAATTCGGTACTTGACCGGCTCAGCCGCAAGGAAGCGGTCGCGGAAGCGCTGTTATTTGCCGCCGGCAGTCCGGTGCGCGAAGACGAGCTCGCGCTGGTACTGAAGATCCGTACCGACGAGGTCGCAGGCGTGATCGAACGGCTCTCGGCTTTTTATACCGCGCACAATTCGGGCCTGATGATCAAGCAGATCCGCGACTCGTATCAGCTGGCCAGCCGGCCGGAGTTCCGGGACGATCTGAAACCGCATTTCGAGCAGGTCACTTCTTCGCCGCTCAGCCGTTCCGCACTGGAAGCGCTCACTATTATCGCGTACAATCAGCCCATCACCCGCGGCGGCGTGGAGATCATCCGCGGCGTCAACAGCGACAGCGTCGTTTCCACGCTCCTGGAACGCGGACTGATCTGCGAAGTCGGCCGTTCCGAATCGCCCGGCCGCCCGATGCTGTACGGCACCACCGATCTGTTTTTGAAGAGCGCCAACTTAAGTTCTATCGACGAACTTAAAACTAATAACTTGTAACTTAAAACTTGAAACTTAAAACTTAAAACTTAAAACTTGAAACTTAAAACTCACACAAGTATAATAATAAATCAGCTGGGTCAGACCGCGTTTGACGGTGTCATCTCCCGGCGTTCACAATACCGATTCGCGTAATACGGCAGTATCTGGAGGACATGCGAATGGATCTTAACACAATGAGCAGGGAAGAACTCGCGGCGGAACTGGCAAAGCAGCGCGCGCGGTTCGAACGATATAAAGCACAGGAACTCCGCCTCGATATGACGCGGGGCAAACCCGGGCCGGATCAGTTAAAGTTGTCTGAGCCGATGCTGGAGTATGGAATGGTTGAAGGCGGGATATCCGACAGCGGGATCGATTGCCGCAACTACGGTCAGGTGGCCGGACTTCCGGAAGCGCGTGCGTTTATGGGCGAGCTGCTGGGCGTCAAGGGCGACAATGTGATCTGCGGCAACAACTCCAGCCTCAACATGATGTACGACACCGTCTGCACGTTCATGCTCCATGGTGTGTCCGAGCGGCCCGAAGACCGTCCGTGGTTTGAAGACAAAGCGCGCAAATTTATTTGCCCGGTGCCCGGTTACGACCGGCATTTTGCCATAACCGAACAGCTGGGCTTTCAGTTGATCCCGGTAGAATTACGGCCCGACGGCCCCGATATGGATGAGATCGAAAAGATCGTGCGCTCCGACAGTTCCGTCAAAGGCATGTGGTCGGTTCCGAAATATCAAAATCCCACCGGATATGTTTATTCGGATGAATGCATCCGCCGGCTGGCCAAAATGGAATGCGCCGCGGCGGATTTCCGGATTTTCTGGGACGACGCGTACACGGTGCATTTCCTTAATGAAGAGCCAGCGGAGCAGCTGAATCTGATAGATGCCTGCGTTGCCGCCGGTCATCCCGAGCGCGCCATCATATTCGGCTCTACGTCGAAAATCACATTCCCGGGTGCGGGTATTGCCGCCCTGGCCGCGGGCGATGAAACGATCAAATTCCTGCTTTCGCGCATTTCAAAGCAGACGATCGGTCCGGACAAACTCAATCAGCTGCGCCACGTGCGTTTCCTGAAAGACAAAGCGGGCGTGGTCGCGCATATGAAACTGCACGCGGAGATCATCAAACCTAAGTTTGACGCCGTGGAGGAAGTGTTCGAGGCCGAATTCGGCAGCCCGAACGAGACCGTGCTGGACTGGACGCGGCCGGAAGGCGGATACTTTATCTGCTGCCGCACGCAGAACGGACTGGCGGCCGCGACGCTGGCGCTCTGCAACGAGTGCGGCGTGAAGTTTACGCTCGCGGGGTCAACGCACCCGTACCGCAAGGATCCCACCGACAGCTATATCCGGCTGGCGCCCACGTTCCCCGAACTGGAACAGATCCGCGCGGCGGTTGAAATTTTCTGCATTTGTGTTAAAATAGTGCTGATAGAACGATTGCTCGCCCGGTGCGAAGGGTGACTCAGATACCGAATTACGGAGGTTATGGCTATGGAAGACGCTCTCAAACTCGAATATGAAGCTAAAAACGGCTGGTCGCTGCTGGATGAGGACGCGCGGAAGGAATTGACCGCGTTCTGCGAAGGTTACAAAAAGTTCCTGGACGACGCCAAAACCGAGATCGAGGCTACGAATGTATTGACCGCGGCGGCGAAGGCGGCCGGGTATGCAGATATTGACGACGTCATCGCGTCCGGCGGCAAGATCGTCCCTGGAATGAAACTTTACGCCGTCAACCGCGGCAAATCCTGCGCGTTTATCGCAGTGGGCAAAGACGATCCCACGCTGGGCATGAAAATGATCGGCGCGCACATCGACTGTCCGCGGCTGGATCTCAAGCCCCGTCCGCTGTACGAGGACAGCGGTTTCGTGCTGGCCAAAACGCATTATTACGGCGGCATTAAAAAGTACCAGTGGGTCGCGATGCCGCTGGCGCTGCACGGCGTGGTGTTTTCCGATATGGGCCGCAAAAAGCTCTTCGTGACGCTGGGCGAGGACGAGAACGATCCGGTGCTGTACATCACCGATCTGCTGCCGCATCTGGCCGGCGGACAAATGGGCAAACCCGCCTCCCAGGCCATCAGCGCGGAGCAGCTCAATGTTGTCATGGGCAGCGTCAACGCGTACAAACCGCCGGAAACGGACAAGCCCGCCGATGCCGAAGACGAGAGCGATGAAAAAGCGGAAGAGCCGAAGAATGATTCCCTTAAAACGCTGATTCTTAAACTGATCAACGAGAAATACGGCCTCAAAGAAGAAGATTTCTTCCGCGCGGAATTCGAGATCGTTCCCGCGATGAAAGCCAAAGATGTGGGCCTCGACCGCGGCCTGGTCGGCGGTTACGGTCAGGACGACCGGGTTTGCTCATATACCGCATTCCGGGCGCTGTTCGATCTGGACGAAGTGCCGGAAAAAACGGTGCTGGTCTATCTGTCGGACAAAGAAGAGATCGGCAGCATGGGCAACACCGGCGCGCGCTCCTGCTGGCTGGAGAACCTGATCCTCGAGCTGGTGCATCTGTACGATCCTTCGTACGGAATGCTGGAACTGCGCCGCGCCATGCGGAATACGAAGTTCCTGTCCGCGGACGTTACCGCCGCGTTCGACCCGACGTACGCCGACGTTTCCGATAAGCTGAACGTGGCGTTTGCGGGCGGCGGTATTGCCTTCGAAAAATATACGGGTTCCGGAGGTAAATTCGGTTCCAGCGACGCTTCGGCGCAGCTGGTAACATATATTGTCGACTGTCTCGATCAGGCGGGCGTGCCGTGGCAGCTCACCGAGATGGGCAAAGTCGACGTTGGCGGCGGCGGAACGATCGCGCAGTTCATGGCGGATCTGGGAATGGACGTTATTGACTGCGGCGTGCCGGTGCTTTCGATGCATTCGCCGTACGAACTGACTTCCAAAGCGGACGTTTACTGGACATACAAAGCGTATATGGCGTTTATCCGTGCGTAAGACCGCGCGGAGGCGTTTCCGGAGCATGTGAGACGGATCAATAAGGAGAGCGTGTATTGGACAATCTGAGACGTTTTTTAGTGGTGTTTTCCGCGATGCTGGTGATCGCCGCGGCGGTCTGCGGCATCAAACTGGTGCGCTCCTACAACAGTTCCAATAAGGATCTGGTAGAGGATCTTGAAGTTGCCGCGCCTACATACGATCCTTCCGGCCAGGTGGTGGCGGACAATTTTCGCAACAACATTCTGGTGATCGTGGCCGACGACAACCGCAGCGAGAGCCAGCTGATGTTCGTGGTCAATGTTGACAGCGCCACCAACTCGCTGAACTTCCTGTTCCTGCCGTCCGAACTCAAATTCAACATAGCCAACGGCCGCACCGTCGGCACCTTCGGCTCGATGTACTATTCGTTCGCTTCCGGAAATGCCGCAAACTGCGCATCCACTGTGGCGTCGTTCTTTGACATTGACATCAACTACTATCTGCGTCTGACCACTGAGGACGCCGCTAAACTGATCGGTTCGTTCTGTTCGGCGGATGTTGCCGGCAGCCGCGGTGTGCTGTTTGATATCCCGGTGGATGTGTACTACCGCGACTACGACAACGGCGTGATCATCGATTACAAGAAGGGCCAGTACTATCTGAACGGGGAGGACGCGGTCAAATATCTGAGCTTTTACCGCACCGAGGATGACAACTACTCCAAGGAAATGCTCTACTACTACGACGGCACCGATTCCAAACGGCTGTTCGTAGTGCAGAAGTTTTTTGAAGCGTTTATTTCCCAGAAGTTCCTGCAGCCCACGACGGATTTTTATATCCGAAGCTTCCAGGAACTGATGCAGCCGTTTGTGCAGAACGGGGAATCGAATCTTACGGAAAGCGTGCTTAAACGCATCGGTACGATTCTGGGCGAGACTTCGACACCGCGTATCGGCTATTTCATTCCGCTGGGCGATCTGACCTTCAACGACCGGATCTATCTGTCGTACAACGGCTTCATCCGCAACATGCAGCTGGATGAGAATATTTCGCCCTCTACCGCGGCGGATGTGCTGGGGTCGAGGTTCAAGACGGTATTTTGATTTATCATGTAATCAACGGATTCAGTTCCGGTTTTCCGATGCCAGCGGGTTGCTGTTGACGGCGTCCTTAAGCTGACGGCTGTTGACGTGCGTGTAGATCTGCGTGGTGGCAACACTTTCGTGACCGAGTATCTCTTGCAGCGCGCGAATGTCCACATTGCCGTACGTATACATGAGCGTGGCGGCGGTGTGGCGCAGTTTGTGCGCGGAATATTTGGACGGATCCAGACCGGCTTTTATTATGTATTTTTTGACGGTGTATTCCACGGTCTTGGGACTGATGCGCTTTTTGCGCTTGCTCACGAACAGGGGACGTACGCCGTTTTTTTCGGTCACGTCCTCGCGCACCGCGAGATAGTCGGTTATGGCTTTCAGGCAGGCGTCGTTCAGGTAGACGGTGCGTTCTTTATTGCCCTTGCCGGTAACGTTCAGCGTGTCTTCGCGGATGTCGGTGACGTTGATGCCTACAAGTTCAGACAACCGCATCCCGCAGTTCAGGAACAGCGTCAATATACAATAATCCCGCTCTTCGAACTCTTCTCCGTCGACGCTGTTTAAAAGATCCCGGCTCTCGTCAAGCTCCAGATATTTGGGCAGCCGGCGCCCCAGTTTCGGGCTTTCGAGCTCAGCGGCGGGGTTTTCCGGAATGATCCGGGCCCGGGCAAAACAGTATTTGAAAAACGAGCGCAGGCAGGAGACTTTGCGGCCGCGGGTGGCGGCTTTGTTGCCGCGCTCGGAATTGATATAATTCAGGAACGCGTACAGATCGGTGAGCGTTATCGATTTTAGAATATCCATGTCCAGATCCGCGACTTCCAGTGTATCAAACTCCGCGTCTTTTGGCGCGAGCCGGCGCCGGAGCTTGATGAACCGGAAGAACATCAGCAGATCGTAATAGTATTCGTGGATGGTCTTGGGCGATTTGTTGGCGATCGTATCCAGGTACAGCAGAAAATCTTCGCCGTACGGCGGCAACATAAAACTCTCTCCGTTCAATCTGCCCACTTCCTTTCTGAACTGCTTAATTATACTCGAAAAACGAGCAATTGGCAAATACTCCGATCTAATACTCATTGACAACCGGCGGCTTTTAGAATACAATGCGAAAGTACACTTTTTTCAAGGAGTATGTATTGTTATGGCTGAATTTATTACCGGAATGAAGAGAACGAATTACTGCGCGGAGCTGAGCGCGGCGGACGCGGGAAAGCGCGTCGTCGTCAATGGCTGGGTGCAGAAGACGAGGAACCTGGGAAGCCTGGTATTTGTTGACCTCCGCGACCGTTCGGGCATCGTACAGCTGGTGTTCGATTCGGATACCGATAAAGATCTGTTCGATAAAGCCGCGACACTGCGGGCGGAGTACGTGCTGGCCGCGAGCGGCGTTGTCCGCCATCGCAGCCCGGAAGCGGTGAACAGCCGCATGGCCACGGGCGAGATCGAGATCGCCGTTGACGCCCTGCGCGTGCTCAACGGCAGCGAGACGCCACCGTTCCATATTGACGACAAAGTCAACGTTTCCGACGCGCTCCGGCTCAAATACAGATACCTCGACCTGCGCCGGCCTTCCATGAGCCGCTATATTATGCTGCGCCACCGCATCGTGAAAGAAGCCCACGATTACTTTGACAAGCAGGGATTCATCGAAGTGGAGACGCCTTCGCTGTGCAAGAGCACGCCCGAAGGCGCGAGAGACTACCTGGTGCCGTCCCGCGTGCATCCGGGAAAATTCTACGCTCTGCCGCAGTCGCCGCAGTTGTTCAAGCAGCTGCTGATGTGTGCCGGATTCGACCGTTACATGCAGATCGCCAAATGCTACCGCGACGAGGACCTGCGCGCGGACCGTCAGCCGGAATTCACGCAGATCGACCTGGAAATGTCCTTCGTGGACGCCGACGACGTCATGACCATCAACGAAGGCTTCATTAAACGCTTATTCAAAAACGTGCTTGATATTGATGTGCCCACACCGTTCATCCGGATGCCGTATTCGGAGGCTATGGCCCGCTTCGGTTCGGACAAACCGGATATCCGTTTCGGGCTGGAGCTCGTGGATATTTCGGAATTTGCCCGGAACTGCGGATTCAAGGTGTTCTCCGACGCGGTCAATGCCGGCGGCGCCGTTAGACTTATCTGCGCTCCCGCGGGACATTATACGCGTAAAGAAATCGACGGATTGACCGAGTTCATCAAGACGCACGGCGGTTCGGGAATGGCGTGGATCGCGTTGTCCGAAGCCGGGATCCGTTCCAGCGTGGGCAAAGTATTGACCGAGGCGGAGATCGCGGAGATCATTAAGCTGGCCGGCGCCAAAAACGGCGACCTGATCTGCATCGTGTGCGGCAAGAGCGGCCCCGTGTACACCGCGCTGGGCGGCCTGCGCTGCTATCTCGGCGACAAACTCGGCCTTATCCCCAAAGACAAATTCGCGTTCCTGTGGGTCGTGGATTTCCCGCAGTTCGAATATTCGGAAGATGAGGGCAGATATGTGGCGATGCACCATCCGTTCACTATGCCCAAACCCGAAGATATTCCGAAGATCGAAGTGGGCGACCTGTCCGACGTCAAGGCCAACGCGTACGATATCGTACTCAACGGCTATG
>JAFZSK010000119.1 GCA_017620915.1 Clostridia bacterium
CCGTCTTTTCAGCTTTATCCGCGCTCTTATCGGCAGCGGCAGTATCGCTTTTGACAGTATCAATCGCGGCCGGCGCGGCGGCTGAGACTGCCGCAGTGTCGACGGCGGTCGGATCCGCGGCTTTGTCCGGAGCTTCGGTCTTGTCTTCTGCCTTGTCCGCGGCTTTATCGGCTGCTTTGTTCGCGGCTTTATCGGCTGCTTTGTTCGCGGTATTGTCCGCCGCGGGAGCGGCTGCCGCTTCGCCTTCGGTCTTGCCTACGCGGCGGATGCGCTTCACAACGGGCTTGTTTTCCGCTGTTTCGGCTGCCGGCGCAGTCGCGGTATCCGCAACCGGAGCTGCGGTCACCGGCGCTGCGGAAGAAGCTGCCGTAGGGGCCGTTGCCGCTGCTGCCGCGGGAGTAGCAGTACCGCTTGCCGCAGGCTGTGTTCCGGCCGCCGGGGTCTTTCGCGGAATGCGTCTGACACCGCCGCCGGTCTTGGCGGGCGCCTCAGGCGCGGGCACGGCCGGAGCAGCGTCGCCCTCTTTATCCTTGGGCTTAGGCTGCGTCAACACCAGCCCCTGCCGCAGTCCGGAAGGCGCCTGCAGAGAGCTGCTGGATTTATTGCTGTACGAGTCGCCGCGGCTGCCGGAATTGTGCACGACCACCCGGCGGATGACCGGCTGGGCCTGCTTCGAATCCTTAGTACCGCTCTGCGCGTTCTGAGCTGCGGCGGCCCGGGCCGCTGCGGCTTTGTCCGCCGCGGAAGCGCCGCTGTTATTGTCCGCGTCGCTCTTGTCCCCGCGCTTGAAATTGATGGACTCATAGAACTGCTCCGCCTGTTCTTCGGTGAGGGAACTGGACGCGTTGCTGACTTTGATGCCGATACGCGCGAGCAGCTCCATAACGCGCTTGTTAGTGGAGTTGATTTCCTGAGCCAATTCGCTGATTCTGATCTTTTTACTCAATATTGCCACCTCCGGAGGCTGACATGATGCGTTCCAGTTCCGTACGCAGTTCAGCGTAAACGGATTCGGGTACCTGCATCTCGAATTCTCTGTTAAGCTTGTGTCCTTTGGCCGCTTTCTCAAAGCAGGCCATGCTGCGGCAGATATACGCGCCGCGTCCGTTCAGTTTGCCCGTGGGATCCAGTTTCAGCGTCCCTTCAGGTGTGCGGCAGATCCTGAGGCATTCTTTTTTGGGTTTGGATTCCATGCAGCCGATACAGCGGCGCATGGGCTCGTGCTTAACCTTCAACATTGTTGCCCCCGCCGATCGCCATGTTCTCGGACAATCCTTCGTGGAACAGCTCTTCTGCCACGGAATCTCTCAGCTGAGATTCGCTCTTGATATCGATCTTGCAGTCGGTCAGTTTGGCGGCCAGGCGCACGTTCTGACCTTCGCGGCCGATGGCCAGCGAAAGTTGCCGGTCTTCTACGATTACGGTGCCCACCGGTACGGTCTTGTCGCCGCGCTCTGTGGGAACATAATCCATAAACACGCTGAGCACTCTGGCGGGGCTCAGGCTGGCGGCAATGAACTCCTCGGGATCCGGGCTCCACTTCACGATGTCGATGCGCTCGCCTTTGAGCTCGTCAACGATGGTCTGGATGCGGGTACCCTTCTGGCCGACGCAGGCGCCCACCGGCTCGATGTTCTCGTCGTTGGAACGCACCGCGATCTTGGTCCGGGAACCGGCTTCGCGGGCCACATTCATTATCTCCACGATCCCGCTGCTGATCTCGGGGATCTCCATCTCGCACAGCCGGCGCACAAGGCCGGGATGCGTGCGGGAGATCATCACGCAGGGATCTTTGCTCTTGAAGCTCTTTTCGCGGGTCTCCACTACGTACGCTTTGATGCGTTCGTTGAGGCGGTACTGTTCGCCCAGCACCTGCTCGGAGGGCAGCATGATGCCTTCGATGCGGCCGAGGTCAACATGGATGATCCGCTCTTTCGTACCGTCGCGGTTCTCTTTGGTCTCAATGCGCTGGATCGTGCCGGTGACCAGGTCGCCTTCTTTTTCTTTAAATTCGGTGTAAACGTTCTTGCGCTCTTCTTCGCGCAGTTTCTGGACAATGAGCTGCTTGCCTTTCTGGGCAATGAGGCGGCCGACGTTGACCTTCTCGAACTCGGTGTGGGTAACGTCTTCTTCGGCAATGTCTCCCACGATGAACTCGGGGTCGATCTTTCTTGCCTCTTCCAGGGAGAACTCGGTCTTGGGATCGGTCACGTGTTCCACGACCACTTTCTGCGCGTAGACGCGGATGTCGCCGTCGTTAAACTCCACGCGCGTGTCCATACCGGTGGATTCGCGGCCGTATGCCGTATTCAGCGCCTCTTCGATGGCCTGAATGATGATCTCTTTCTTGATTCCCTTTTCCTTTGCCAGTGCCACTACGGCATCGTATAATTCGCTCATTTTTGTGAAAACCTCCTCTTGCTGATGGGTCAATTATTACCAAACTATTGTGCGCTTTACCCGCGCCACGTCTTTGTCCGCGAATTCCGCGGTCTCTCCGTCAATTTCCAGCGTTATCACGCCGTCCTGCCTGCCTTTGAGCTTGCCGACGAACTTCTTTTTGCCGTCGCGCGCCGCGTACAGGCTCACTTCCACGTCTTCTCCTTCATAGCGGACAAAATCCCGGTCCGTCTTGAGCGGCCGGTCCAGCCCGGGCGACGACACTTCAAAGGTGTACGCGCTGTCAATGACATCCTCGGCGTCCAGCACTTCCTCCACGCTGCGGCTCACCGCCTCGCAGTCGTCCAGTCCCACGCCGCCTTTTTTGTCGATATACAGCCGCAGGACCCACCTGCCGCCTTCCTTTTTGTACTCGCAGTCGATCAGTTCCAGCCCCAGCGCCTCAACGCGCGGAACGGCGATCTCGCTGACTCTTTCGGCTGTGTTCATTGCCGCCTTAACCCCTTTCTCAAAACAAAAGAGTGGGGGTTTCCCACTCTTTCATTGACATGAAAAATTGATCGTGCTGATTATAGCACTATATAAGTATTATGTCAAACACTTTTTCTCGGCCGATCGCGGTCAATCGCGCTAATGCTCCCGAAATCTCAGCCTGCGCCGCGCGGCAGGCGGCTTCTCGCTCATTTTACGATCAAAGAATTGCCTCCGTCATAGCAAAAATCCGTTTTTTTATTATTGCTATGATGTGTTCGGCCCACCGTGCCCATTTTGTGGTCTTGGGCGGCTTCTGTTCCCTTCAAATCAATATGGTTCTATGAAAATTGAGCTTCTTTGGGCTTAAAAAATCATAGCAATTCAATCGTTTTTTGATATTGCTATGATTTCAGAGAGTTTCCTGATCCTTTGCCGATCAAAAAGAAGGAGCCCTCGTCATAGCATTTTTAACTTTTCATTGATTTGCTATGACATCTGCAGAATCTGATATTCTTCCAAAATCGAGAGAAGGCGCCTTTAAGTTATAAATGAACGGGCGCCGCCTGCTGCGCGGTCTGATATTTCGGGAGCCGGACCCTGCAGCTGCTCAGGCTTTGCTTTTAACATGAAATGGTGTAAAATATACCCGAAAGGAGTGATCCGCATGCCTTTATATTGCGAAGTCTGCTCGCGCACATTTGACGGGCCGGACGGAAAGCGCTGCCCCTGGTGCAGAAGAAGGCGCACGCGCCATGTGGAGCCGGACGACCTGTGCTTTTTGACTGAAAGAGAGTATATCTGGAGCGGGATGCTGGCGGACGTGTTGACGCAGGAAAACATTCCGTTCATGCAGAAAAACGTGTACGGCGCAGGCCTGGCGCTGAAGATGGGACCGACCCACGAACGGATCCGCTTCTACGTTTTCTACAAGCAGCTGGCCGAGGCAGAAAGCATAGTAGAATCACTGTTTTCCGCGTCTGACGGGGTCAACGCTTCCGCACCGAACGGGGACAACGCACAATAATTAATCAATCACACCTTTTCTCGTAGTCAATAAAAAAGAAGACCGGCGTCTCCGCCGGCCTTCTCTTTTTGATTTGATTTTATCGGTTAGTGATTTGAATCAGGGATCAGAAGGATCTCTTCTTCGCGAACACTACCACAGCGCCCATAGCCAGCACCGCGAGGACCGCGAACATAGCCACGGCAGCGTCACCGGTCTGAGGCTGCTGAGTCTCAGGCTGAGTCGAAGGCTGAGTGGAAGGAGCTTCGGTCTTCGGAGCTTTGTAGTTGACATAAACTTCTCTGTCTTTGCCGCCTTCCTGGCCGCGGTTGTCGTATCTGTTCAGTTTAACGATGTCGCCGTTCTCCAGTTTGACAACTACCCAGATCTCATGCTCATTGCCGTCCTGCAGTCCGGTCACGTCAACACTGACAGTGTATCTGGACTCGCCGCCGGCCGCGATGACCGCTTCTTCAGCCGCAACTGCGAAGTCGCCGAATACGGGCTCGCCGCCATCGATCATGTAGCCGTAGGAAGCGATCTTGGAGTTGGCATTGCCGTACCAGCCGTGCATAGCGATCGTGGTGACGGAACCGTCGGAACCGTCAACCAGCCCTTTAGCCGCGATGACTGCGTCATTGCCGTTGGCGATCTCGGCGCCGTTCACCAGGATCTGGTCGTAGGAAAGTTTGTCGCCCTTCGCGGAATCGAAATCGCGCAGGCCGCCTTCGGAAGCAGGGGTGCTGACACCGGTGCCGACCACGAGCGTGAAGGTCTTCGCGATCTCATCGGAACCGTCGTCGAAGTACGCCAGAATATCGACTTCGTAGGTACCGTCGGCAAGTTCGGAAATACCGCCCAGCTCGAACGCACCGTCGTCTTTACCGATGCCGGCATGCGTGTCGACGGAAGCGTCAACTCCTAAAACAGAGCCCAGACCGGGTCTGTCGCGGTAGTTGTCCGCGCACTTGTGTTCCGTGCCGTCAATAACAGTTACGATCTCTTTCAGGTTGCTGAAATCATCGCTGAACGCCCAGCCCAGGATATAGAGTTTCTGACCGGGATCGATCTCGATGGTGTCTTCGGATTTCAGACCGGGATCGACCTGGCCGTCCGCGGTGAACGAAAGCGTATTGACGTCAACGTACAGCACGTCCAGATTAACTCTGGCAGACGCAGTCAGCGACAGTGCAAACAGCATTACCAGTGCTAATGCAACAACTGCAATTTTCTTCATATGGATAACCTCCTGAAATTACTTCGGCATGGTATCATGCCGATAGTTATTATTATTTTAACGCATTACGCCGGGCAATGCAAGCCTTTTTTGCCCCTTGTCATTTGCCCTTTGCGTCAAGTAAACGTGGGCATTTTTCGGTCCGGCTTTTCAGCAGCCTCAGCTGCTCGCTGACGCGGTATTCGCGCCCGGATCACTCAATTCTTTCCAAACGATATAGCCGTACAGTTTAAACTCATACTTGGGTTCCTGCAGTGATTTGTGGTCGTCTTCCCAGCTGGAATCGTACGTTCCAATTCGGCAAACATTATCCAATACTGAGCAAAGATAATAATTAACAACATTGCGATTATCCGGTTCACCGCCCGAGACCAGTTTCTCAGAAAAGATCATCAATCCTTTTTTTACCTTCGGAACATTGTATTCTATTTCTCCGGTGTATATAGTATAAGAAGATCCTTCATCTTTACTGGTAGAATAATCCTTCGTTACAGTATAACCGCTTTTGGAAAGGCTGACTGCTTTACTAAATAATTTAGGGTGTACAGTCACATCAACATCTCTTGACTTATACGGCATATCGTACAAGTAATACGTATAGGTTACTTTGCCGTCGGCAACCGCGGCGATGCAGTTCCGCTCGACCTCTTTGGTCAGTTTATTCTCAATATCAAACACCACGATGCCGGTACTTTTGCCTTTTACTTCGAATGAAACAATAACGGTGCAGTCCGTTTCATCCAAGTAGTAATAATCATCAAAATCAACAGCCTTAAACTGAATATCGGATATATCATTTTCCTGCAATTTACTGCCGGCTATGTATCCGATCGCGCGGTATCTTCCGTTCGGATCTACAGAAGTATATGTGTCTCGAATGATCCCTTTTCCGTTTTCCATATAGACCAGATCGGACAAATTACCGGAGTCAGCATATCCGATCGCAGCGATAAACGGGTCCTTAGTATCCGAACTGACTATTGCTTCATAAGAACTGTAATCACCGCTGGAATCTGTATATGTTTTACGCCAGTCGCTTATACTGATTGAGGACACTTCGATATTCGGTTCTTTCGAGGGCAGCGGATTCTTGATCAGGATCAATACCAGAACGGTGATCGCCGCCAGCGACAGCACCGCCAGGATCACGCAGACCAATACGCCGACATTCTTTTTCTTTTTGGGTGTTTCCGACAGTACGGTATTATTACCGGTCAATGCCATAATCGTCACTCCTTAATTTATATGACTCATAATTTGCTCTTGAAAAAGCGGAAAGCCGGGCCAGTAAAGGTCCGGCTTTCCGCAGATCAAATATAAAACTGTTCGGAGATCAATCCGATGATCGTTCGGATCAGAAGGATCTCTTCTTCGCGAATACGACCGCGATACCCATAGCAAGCACTGCAAGGACCGCGAACATGACCAGAGCGGAGTCGCCGGTCTGAGGCGTAGTCTCGGGCTGAGTCACCGGAGGAACCTCGGTCAGAGGAGCCTTGTAGTTGACGTACACTTCTCTGTCTTTGCCGCCTTCCTGGCCGCGGTTGTCATATCTGTTCAGTTTAACGATGTCGCCGTTCTCCAGTCTGACAACTACCCAGATCTCATGCTCTTCGCCGTCCTGCAGTCCGGTCACGTCAACGCTGACAGTGTATCTGGACTCACCGCCTGCATTGATAACATCCTGTTCAGCAGCAACTGCAAAATCGCCGTATACGGGCTCGCCGCCGTCGATCGTGTAACCATAGGAAGCGATCTTGGAGTTGGCATTGCCGAACCAGCCGTGCATAGCAATGGTAGAGATAGAACCGTCGGAACCGTCGACCAGCTTTTTGGCCGCGATGACCGCGTCGTTGCCGTTGGCGATCTCAGCGCCGTTCACCAGGATCTGGTCGTAGGAAAGCTTGTCGCCCTTCGCGGTATCGAAGTCGCGCAGGCCGCCTTCGGAGGCATTGGGGCCGGTGTAGGCGTTGGCATCGGCTTCATTGTCAAAGAACGCCAGGAATTCGATGTCGATAGCCCAGTTGGTGCCGTCGCCGGCCATGAAGTCGAAACGGGAGACCTTGCCGGACCAGATCGAAGCCATATTTTCAATATTCGATTTGGAAAGGTCGGCCACGACCGTGTGCCACTCACCGTCGGTAGTAAGCTGCGGAGACACGGCATGAGGCTCAGCGATCTCAAGATAGAAATCGATAGTGGTTGTCGAGTTGGTATTGGAAGATCTGTACTTGACCGCGACATATTTAAATTTGTCGGCCGAGCCGATCTCCAGCGGCGTCTTGAACGTCAGCCAGGGGTCATTATTGTCGGCAACGGTGAAGTTGATGTACTTAACGCCGCCTTCTTCACGGACTTCCGTCGCAACCGTCGAGTTTGAAGCGGTATCCAGCAGCTCGTAGAGCTGTTCGCCGGTAACGACCAGCGCCGGATCCGCCGCGTTGGAAACGATGCAGAGCGCCAGCATCATTACGACCGCCAGGGTAATAGCAATCAGCTTTTTCATTGTGTTGCTTCCTTTCTTTATCAGAAATCTTCAAAATATAATTCGGACGCCACAGCGTCTGCGAAATCTATTATATTATATCATGTCGTTCGGGAAGGAGCAAGGGGTTTTCTGCACATTTGCGTCAATCTTCCAGCGCCGCGAAGTTTACGAACGGCGCCAGCAGGTACATGGCGTACATGCGGACAATGTAGTCGTTCGGGTGGTTGATGCCGTTGCCCGTCACGTCCAGGTACTTCTTCGTTTCCAGGATCTTGAGGCTGGGCGTGTACAAATCCAGCGTGTAGAAATTGTCGTACTCCGCCGCCAGTTCGTCGATCGCCTTCCAGAAAGATGTCATTTTATCATTGGGATACAGCGCCGGATTCGGCGTAAAGCACTTGATGTACAGGAATTCGCAGTCGGGCAGCTCTGCCAGCGTATCGTCAACGACCTTTTTAATGTTGCTCTTCAGCTTCGCCGCGGAGAGACCGCCGCAGTCGTTGATGCCGAAGTGGATCAGCACCAGATCGGACTTGGCTTTGACCAGTTTGGCGCTGACGTTGGTACTGACCGCCTCGTTGGACGTGGTCCCGCCCACCGCGTAGTTTTTGAGGGTGATCTTGCCGTCGTACGCCTTGCTGAGGCCGTTTTTCATCATCGTGGTGAACTGCGGCATCATCGGCTCGTGGTTGTACTTGCTGGACGCGGAGCAGCCTTCGGTGACACTGTCGCCGGTCACGGTGATGACCACGCCGTCGCCGCTCTGCAGTTTATTAAGGAATTTGGGGCAGACGCTGCCGAATTCCGGAAACTGTGACAGATCCAGATCGTTGATATCGTACACATACGTGACGCACAGCTGGTGGCCGTAGATCAGGGAGCCTTCGGTGAAGAAAATGTTGTCCGTCCACATAAAGTAGTCCGTTTCGATATTGGCCACGGAAGAAAGCGAATTGACGCGGCGGTATTTATCGGGAATGTTCTTGCCCATCAGATTGTCCGCGGTGAGATACGGGCAGGCGGTGGTGTCCCGGGTGAGCAGGATCTGGTTGCCGCTGATGGTGTAGTCCTTGCCTTCCTCGAACTCGGTGGCCATGGTGTAGTCGCGCACGGACAATATCCGGACCGGCTTGTACTGCAGCACCCCCGCGATCCGCGTGCCGTCGTCAATGCACATCACGGTCTCGTTGTACATTATATTGCCCTGCCAGTACGGCGCGTATACGTTCACGTTGTTCCAGGCTTTGGCAATGGACTTGCCTCTTTCGCCAAACGTGTATACCGCCTGATCGGGCTCAACGTAAAGCGGGAACTTGCTCATGTCGATCTCCTCCTTCGGTGCTTCGGTGGGCTCTTCGGCCGGGGCCGCTGTGGACCCTTCACCTGAATCAACAGGCTTCTCTTTGACCGTGCAGCCGGATCCGGCCAGCAACGTCGCGGTCAACATCAACACCGCCAGCATAAATGCAGTCATTTTTTTACAGCTGTTCATCATTATTTTCCTCCTTATTGCCGATCTCCTGCTCGCTCCCCGCGGCATCATCCGCTTCCGCGGCGGGCAGATAAAATGTCTGCGCCGGGCCCGGGTCGCGCATCAGCGTGCGCGGGTCGCGAAACTTGAAAAGATAAAGTCCGAAATTGAACAGATCGCCCACACAGCCGCTCACGTGGATCGCCTGCAGCAGCGCCGCCAGGATCTTCATGACCGGATCCTTGAACAGTATTGTCCCCAGCGCGAAGATCACCGTAAATACCGCGAACGGGGCGATGACGGCGCACATTGACGCCGTGCGGTAAACGTAAATATCCGGCACGCCGCAGTACGCCACCGTGCCCGTAAATCCGAATTTCAGTTTGTGGCCCGTAAACAGCCAGTACACCAGACCGTGCACCAGCTCGTGCAGGACAACGTACACCAGCGCCACGCCGATGAACAGCAGCAGCTGCCCGACGGTGAACCGGAACCGGCGCACTACCGTGCCGAAGCCGATCAGCACCATCTGCAGCACCATGACCGCCGCGGCAATGGCCAGCGCAGCCAGGTTCATTAGGATCACGGTCTTTTTATTCGTGGCGTCAATACTGTACGCCGCCCGGAACCCCGCGGGCAATTCAGTTTCAAAATGTTTGCCTTCCGTATTCCGCATGATTTGCGTTCTCCTTCCCGCGCTCCGGCAACTACAGCACGCCTTCGATCGCCGCCAGCAGGTCGCTGAATTTTTCAAAGGCGGGCAGGTCCGGATTGGCCGCGATGATCGCCGGCGTAGAACGGAACAGGAAACCGGCTTTGCCCGCGCGGATCATCTCGAGATCGTTGTAGCTGTCTCCCACCGCCACCGTATCGTACCCGATGGACTGGAACGCGCGCACCGTGGTGAGCTTGGTCTTTTTCGTGCGCAGTTTGTACCCCGTGACGCTGCCGTCGGGGGCGATTTCCAGCGTATTGCAGAATATGGCCGGCCAGCCGAGCTTTTTCATCAGCGGGGCGGCAAACTGCGTGAACGTATCGCTGAGGATGACCGCCTGGGTCTCCGCGCGCAGCTTGTCCAGAAAACGCTTCGCACCGGGCAGCGGTTTTATCGTGTCTATCACCGCCTGGATCTCCCGGATGCCCAGCCCGTGCTCCTTGAGGATGCCCAGCCGCCAGGTCATCAGTTTGTCGTAATCCGGCTCGTCGCGGGTCGTGCGCCGCAGTTCTTTTATGCCGCTGGCTTCCGAAAACGCGATCCAGATCTCCGGCACCAGCACCCCTTCCAGGTCAAGACATACAATGTTCATCCGTATCCTCCATCCACAACTTAAAACTTAAAACTTAAAACTTAAAACTTAAAACTTATAAATTAAAACTTATAACTTGCAATTTCGTCCGTCGCAATTGCCGCAGCCGCAGCTGCAATTGCCACCGCGCCGTTTGCGCCGTATCATCAGAAACACCGCCAGGCCCAGCGCCGCGGCCACCGCGGCCAATGCTATTATCGTACCCGGATTCATAATGTCATTGCCCTCCTCCGGTTTCTTACGTCAAAACAGCGCGCCGATCAGATTTACGCCGGCGGCGATAAGCCAGGCCAGCGCACATTGCCACAGCACCACGCCGGCCGCCCATTTGACCCCCAGCTCCCGGCGGATCGACGCGATCGCCGCCACGCAAGGAGTGTAGATCAGTGAGAATACCAGCAGGCAGATCGCCGAAAGCGGCGCCACCGCCCCCGCGACACCGCCCGGGAACAGCATCTGTGTAGTCGAGACTACGCTTTCCTTGGCGATGAAACCGCTGACCAGCGACGTGGTGAGGCGCCAGTCGCCCAGGCCAGCGGGCCGCATCACCGGCGTGAGCCAGCCGGAAATGACGGCGAGGATGCTGTTGTCCGCACCGGCATCCACGGGGTTAAAGCGGAAATCGAAGTGCTGCAGGAACCACACCGCCACCGTGGCGATCATTATCACCGAGAACGCGCGCTGCAGAAAGTCTTTAGCCTTCTCCCACAGCAGCCGCAGCACGTTTTTGGGCCCCGGCAGCCGGTAGTTGGGCAGTTCCATCACGAACGGCACCGCCTCTCCCCGGAACAGCGTGCGCCGGTACAGCAGCGCGCAGCCGATGCCCAGCAGGATGCCCAGCAGGTACAGTCCGATCACCACCAGTGCGGTGTATTTCGGGAAAAACACGCTCGCGATGAAGCCGTATATCGGCACCTTGGCGGAACAGCTCATGAACGGCGTCAGCAGCACGGTCATTTTGCGGTCCCGTTCGCTGGGCAGCGTGCGCGTGGACATTACCGCGGGCACGGTGCAGCCGAAGCCGATCAGCATCGGCACGATGCTGCGGCCGGACAATCCCAGCTTGCGTAAAAGCTTGTCCATCACGAACGCCACGCGGGCAATATACCCGCTGTCCTCCAGCAGCGACAGGAACAGGAACAGGGTGACAATTATCGGCAGGAAGCTCACCACGCTGCCCACGCCGCCGAACAGGCCGTCAATTATAAGGCTTTTAAGGACCTTATTGACGCCGCCCGCCTCCAGCGCCTTTTCCGTCACGCCCGCCAACGCGTCGATGCCTTTTGCCAGCAGATCCTGCAGCAGTTTGCCGATCACGTCGAACGTCAGCCAGAACACCAGCGCCATAATGGCGATGAACGCCGGGATCGCTGTATATTTGCCCGTCAGGATCCGGTCGATCTTCTCGCTGCGCTTCCGTTCCCGGCTCTCTTCGGGCTTCACCACCGCGTCCGCGCACACGCGCTTTATAAACGCGAATCTCATATCGGCCATGGCGGCGCTGCGGTCCAGTTCCTGCTCTTTCTCCATCTGGACGATGATGTGTTCCACCATGTCTTTTTCGTTGTCATCCAGCGCCAGCTGTTCGAGGATCAGTTCGTCCCCTTCCACCAGCTTGCCGGCGGAGAACCGTACCGGCAGACCGGCCGCTTTCGCGTGGTCTTCGATCAGGTGCGATATGCCGTGGAGGCAACGGTGCACCGCCCCGCCCCGCCGCGACTCGTCGCAGAAGTCCTGCCGCGCCGGCCGTTCCTGATAGCGGGCAATATGTATCGCGTGATCCACCAGCTCGCTCACGCCGGAACCTTTGGCGGCGGAGATCGCCACCACCGGCACGCCCAGCTGCGCTTCCATTTCGTTGATGTCGATGCTGCCGCCGTTGGCCGTCACTTCGTCCATCATGTTGAGCGCCACCACCATCGGCACGTTCATTTCCAGCAGCTGCATCGTGAGGTACAGGTTGCGCTCGATGTTCGTGGCGTCAACGATATTGATTATCGCCTTCGGCTTTCCTTTCAGCACGAAATCCCGGGATACGAGCTCCTCGCTGGAGTACGGCGACATGGAGTATATGCCCGGCAGATCGGTGACCAGCGTGTCCGGATGGCCTTTGATCTTGCCGTCTTTGCGTTCCACGGTGACGCCGGGAAAATTGCCCACGTGCTGATTGGCACCGGTCAACTGGTTGAACAGCGTGGTCTTGCCGCAGTTCTGGTTGCCCACCAGCGCGAAGGTCAATACCGTTCCCTCCGGCAGCGGATCTCCGCTCCCCTTCGGGTGGAATTTGCCGCCTTCGCCGAGGCCCGGGTGCGCCGTCTGGCCGCCCGCGCTCTGCTCCGTCTCCGGCGCGTCCGCTTCGGCGCCGACTGCGTCCGGCCCCGCTTCGACCGGGTCGATCTCTATCTTTTCCGCATCCGCGAGCCGTAACGTGAGTTCATACCCGTGGATCTTCAGCTCCACCGGATCGCCCATCGGTGCGTACTTTACCACCGTGACCGACGCCCCTGGAATCACGCCCATGTCAAGAAAATGCTGCCGGAGCGCACCTTCGCCGCCCACACATTTTATTCTCGCCGAATGCCCGACTTTAAGTTCCCTGAGATTCATGATCTATTCCTTGCAATTTGTCATTTGCCCTTTGCCATTTGCCCTTTGCCATTTGCCATTTGCCATTTGCTCTTTGCCGTTTGCCCTTCGCCATTAGTCCGAGTAGTCTGAGTCGTACTGAACCGACACCTCGTACCCCGGCATTACCGCCTCCGCGCGCTGCTTCACTTTACGGCACACTTCCGCAGGATCCGGCGCCTTGAAATCGATCACGATATCGAAGCGCAGTTTTTTTGCCTCCGTATCCGCGCCCAGTCCGTGCAGCTGCGTCACGTATTCCTCGCTCAGCACCGCGGCTTTGAGTTGACGCCGCAGCTCCCGGGGCAGCACCGAATGCCCGCCGCGGGTGTGTACGCCCAGCGAAGACAGTTTGATGCCGTGCCGCTCCGCCACCCGTTCGCTGATCTCGCGGCTGACGATGTCGATCTTGTCCGCGGTCCAGTCGGCGGGGACTTCGATATTGACCGAACCCACCCAGCGGTCGGGACCGTAGCTGTTGAGGATCAGATCGTACGCGCCGGAGACGCCTTCCGTCTCGCAGATCGTCTGCTTCACGGCCAGGGACAATTCGCTGTCCACGCGCTCCCCCACGATCTTGCTGCCGGTCTCGCGGTACATACGGATCGACGCGTGAATGATCACGAGGGCGATGACAACGCCCAGCCAGGCCTCGATATTGACCTTAGCGAGCATGAAGATGGCTGCCGCGGCCAGCGTTGCCGTCGAGATCACCATATCCGAGAGGGCATCCTTGCCCGAATTCACCAGCGCGTCGGAATTCAGCGCCCTGCCCCGCTTTAGATAGTAAAGTCCCAGCGCCAGCTTCACCGCCATGGATACGCCGATGACCGCGAGCGTCACCGCGCCGAAATCCGGCAGGACCGGATGGATGATGCGCTTCACCGATTCCACGATAGATGTGATGCCGGCGTACAGGATCACGGCGGCAACGATCTGCGCGGACAGGTATTCGATCCGTCCATGTCCCAGCGGGTGTTCCCGGTCCGCGGGCCGTCCCGCCAGCCGCGCGCCGATCACGGTTATGACCGAGGACAATACGTCGGTGGCGTTGTTCACCGCGTCCAGCACGACGGCAATAGAATGAGACAGCACGCCCACGACGCCCTTGAACGCGGCCAGCAGGATATTCATAAATATGCCGATTATACCGGCTCTTATTATCTCTTTTTTACGTGCTTCCGCCTGCCGCGGCATGGTTTATACATCTCCTCCGGCTTCCGGCGCAGAGCCGACCACGCGGAACGAAACGCTGTCCCCGGGCGACTGCTGCTCGACTATGAACGAGAAACCATACGTACCGTCGTCATTGAAATGGATCATGTAGCTGTCGTACGGGGTCCCGACCGCGTTGGAATACGGTTCCCACGCGCCGCCGCTCTTTATGTATATCTCGGGCCGGTACGGCGAGGTAAAGCCGTCAACGCGCACCGGCATATTGTTCCGGCCGCCCGTAACGGTGAACTCCGCGACGTTGTCCGCGCACCTTACCCGCGCGAGCCATTTGTCATTGACCGCGGTGCCCGTCTGCGCCTTCACCTTGATCGGAGAAGTGACCGAATCCTCGTACACGTTCTGCATGTTTTCAACAGAATCCAGATCGGTGTTGCCCCAGGGCAGCAGTATGAACGACATACGGATGTAGTCGCCTTTGCGGAAGGTGGCTTTGCCGATATCCAGCGTCAGGCAGCCCGCGTTGTAGATGCCGTCACAGCTGTGTTTGACCGCGAAATTGCCGTTCCACTTGCTGCCGCCGATCTTCACGCTGTAATCGCGCACCACCACGCCGTAGTTGAGCGGATTCTCCCAGGACGGTTCGGTGGTGTAGTTCCAGGTGTACCAGAACGAGCCTTTCCGGAACTTTGTGTACTCGTTGTAGTACGCGCTGGTACCCAGGCGGTTGTCCCGGACGGCGATCTTGCCGCCGGCATCGGTATACGTGAAGTTGTGATACGCGGTGAAATGGCTGTGGAACATCAGCAGCGCAAAATCGCGGCGCACTTCGGCGATCGTCAGGTCTTTGTTGAACTTCAGATCCAGCGTGTAATAAGTGCGGCTCTCGTCAGTCTGCGGGAATTCGATATGGCGCACCGTGTACTCGTAGCTGCCGTCGTCCGCCGCATAGCTGTACTCTACGTCCGCGTATGTGGGGCCGTATGAATTGATCTTAGAACCGGTGTATTCGCTCTGGCAGTACGTGCCGTCGGTGCGGTAGTGGGAGACCAGTTTGGTGACGCCCACCGAATTGAACTGCGGCTGATCGCGCCACATTATGCTGCTGCGGCCGCGGAAATCCGGCAGGATCCAGCCGTCTTTGCCGTACACGTAATACGGGGCAATGCAGTTGGACTCCGACACGCCCGTGGACAAATGATAGTAGCCCACGTGGAACTGGATCGAGGACAACTGTTTCAGCGGATACTTGCCCCAGTTCTGATACATGTGCAGTTCGGTGATGCCCGTGGTCTCGCCGCTTTTCACCACCAGCGGGAAGTAACTGTCGCCATAGGATGCGTCTGCGGGATCGTACGTCGGATCTTCGAACTCGCCGCAGAAGTTCTTGCACACTTCTATCGGGATCGGGAGCAGGTACTGCCCGTCTTTGTCCGCCAGTGCGGCGCATTCCAGCGCGCCGGAGACTGTGCGGAAGCACATGTAGATATTGCGGTCGCGGGAGGTATTATTGGTGATCTCCACTTTCGAAGAAAAGTAGCGGTTCGGCGCCATGTAATACGCGGTGGAAAAATCCGTGCCGCCTTTTTCAAACAGGTAAATGCCGCGGATCTTGTCGTAGCCGGAGTAGTTGCAGCCGGAGTCAATATCCGTCACGGTGATTCCGGTGAGCGGATCCCGTTCGTCCTCCGCCGCGCGGTCAATGCCCTCGAAACTGTCGCTCTCATCGGTATAGAACCGGTTGCAGAGCGTCGCCCAGGTGCCGCTTTTGAGCACGAGCGCACCGCCGTATATCTGGCGGATGACGTACATCCCGTCAACGAGCTCCACGGTCACCGCTTTGGTGTTGCCCTTGATATCCGGGATGATGAAGCCGACAACGCCGACGCCTTTCACATGGAAGCCCGCGTACTGCACGGTGGCGGGGTCAAAGGAAAGGTCATTGTGCACGCCGGACGCGTCGCGGATCTGGAATTTGTCCACGGTGTTCGCGGGCAGCCGCAGCACAATACCGTATTCTTTGATATTGTCCACCTTGCCGGCCGCCAGGAAGCGCACCTCCTGGTGGAGCTTGTCCGGGAAAATGTGATAGATACGGTTGGTCTTGAGCGGAGGCGGCGTACCGAGGGACAGCGCGGTGATCTCGGTGACGGTGGCAACGTCCCCGTCCTCCCCATGGAACTCGAGCCGGAACGCGGTCAGTTCTTCTTTGAGCGCGTCGGAGATGTCAATATAATACGTATGATATTTACCGTCGTTGATAACGTCGAAAGACTGCCTCTGCTTGTTGTTGAATTTGCCGGTGGCAGAGTCGATATAGGCAAAGATCGCGGTCTGGCAGCTGCCCTTTACCGCCATAGTGATCTTTATGGTAGTGGCGCTTTCGGCGGGCACGCTGAGGCCACTCTTCAGGATGTACGCGTTAGCGAGAGATTCGATATTTATTGTTATTTTTTTGCCGGCTTCCTGCGTGATCGAGACCATGCTGGTGTCCCAGTTTTCGGTAAAATCGGCGAGGGTGACCGGCGTTTTGCGGACGAATGCTTCCGGATCCGTGAGGCCGAAACTGTACTCCTGCACTCTGGTCTCGTAGTAATAATAGCCGAGGCGGGTGGTGTTGAACCGGCCCGCGGTCGTGGAGCCGCGGTCGGTCCATTCGGTGCCGTCGTTGTCAATGGCGTACAGATCCAGGCTGTCTTCAAAATAGTTCTTGCCTTTGGAGTTGGCAAAATAGCGGAGGCCCATGTTGCCCGAAGTGGTAAGATCGGACTCGAACCGCGAGATCAGGTTCTGCATCTTGACCCCATGGCGGTCGCCGTCGGTATACGTCACCTGGACGCCGTTGGCCGAATCGTTCGCGTACAGCACCGAGTCGGAATACGGCGAGTCGCCGCTGATGTCGCGCCGCACGGTCTTCTGCGCTTTCCGGCAGCCCGGTATAAGTGTGAACAGCAGCAGAGCCGCCAGCGCCGCGAGGACGGCAATTAAAACACGTTTTCGATACGATCTCATGACTGATTCTCCCAGATCCGCGCGCCGCGGTCCGGCCGCGGCACTGTTCCGGGCAGTTCCCCGCGCGGAAGCGGAAAGGTGCCCGGTATTTATTGTTTATTATCTCACAATAAGGGCGGTTTTTCAAGCGCCGTGCGGGTAATACGCAGAAACAGCGGCCGGGCAATATGCCCGATCCGCTGTTTCTGTTTCGTAAAGATTGCGCGCGACGGTCGATATTATTTGATCTCGACAACAGCGCCGGCTTCCTTCAGCTTAGCTTCGGCAGCATCGGCATCCTCTTTGGAGACTTTCTCTTTGATGGTAGAAGGAGCGCCATCGACCAGTTTCTTCGCGTCCATAAGGGACACACCGGCAACGTCCTTAACGGCCTTGATAACGTTCATCTTGTTGGCGCCGGCATCCTTAAGGATGACGTCGAATTCGGTCTGCTCAACTTCGGCAGCCGGAGCATCGGCGGCGGGAGCGGCAACTGCAACAGCAGCTACGGGAGCAGCGGCGGAAACGCCAAACTCTTCTTCCAGAGCTTTTACCAGTTCAGAGAGTTCCAGAACGGTGAGAGCCTTTACATCTTCGATCAATTTTGTAACTTTTTCGCTAGCCATGATTAATTCCTCCATAAATTTGTGTTAGCTTAGTTTGTTTTGCCTGAATGTACGGTGCGTTGACCGCTTGTCAGTGTGAAAAGTCAGGCGCTTTTCTTTTCGGCGATCGCGTTCAGGGCAACCACCAGACCGCGGATATTTCCGTTCAATACATTGACCAGACCGCTGATCGGCGCGTTGAATCCGCCCAGTACTCTCGCGATGAGTTCCTCTTTGGAAGGCATCTTAGAAAGTTCTTTGACCTGATTCGCGTCGATGACTTCGCCTTCGACGATACCGCCCTTGACCTTGATCTCTTCATGTTTGGCTTCAAACTTGCAGAGAACTTTCGCGGCGTCGGTATACGAACTTGAAGTAGCGATAGCGGTGGGACCTTTGAAGTACTCCTCCGCGCCTTTGATACCCAGCGCTTCCGCCGCTTTCAGGGCCAGCGTGTTCTTGCGTACCGCAAACTTAACACCTGCCGCTCTCAGCTCGTTACGCAGCTCTGTATCTTCTTCAACCGTCAGACCTCTTGTCGCTACGATGATCGTTGCGGGTGCGTTCTTGATATCATCCGCGATCTCGGCAACAACGGCCTTCTTTGCCTCTAAAATCTTATTGCTCGGCATCCAACAAACACCTCCTTTCGGATATAAAAAACCTTGTCCGCACAAAGACAGACAAGGTGTTGGATCAATCGTTGATATCGATCTTCCCTCGGCCGGACTTACATCACGCTTATTCGGCGTCAATGCCTGCTGTCTTCGGTGCAATCTTTACTATTCTTTTATCTAAAACTGTACTCTTGCCGAAGCGCGGGTCAGTTTTTAGCGGGGTTCAGGCGCACGGCCGGGCCCATAGTGGAGACCACGGTAATGCTCTTGAAGTATTGACCTTTCGCCGCGGCAGGTTTCGCTTTGGCGATGGCATCGTACAGCGTCGCGTAGTTCTCGGAGAGTTTGTCCACACCGAACGAAACTTTGCCGATGACGCAGTGGATGATGTTGGTCTTGTCAAGTCTGTACTCGATCTTACCGGCTTTAAGGTCGGCGATCGCTTTCTTAACGTCCATGGTGACCGTACCGGCTTTGGGGTTGGGCATGAGGCCTTTGGGGCCCAGGATCTTACCCAGGCGGCCAACGACACCCATCATATCCGGGGTGGCGACCACTACGTCGAAGTCAAACCAGTTCTCGCCAGTGATCTTCGCTACCAGATCCTCAGCGCCAACGTAATCGGCGCCGCCCTCGCGGGCTTCATCGGCTTTGGCAGCCTTGGCGAATACCAGTACTCTGACGGTCTTACCTGTTCCGTGAGGCAGCACCACGGCGCCTCTTACCTGCTGATCCGCGTGACGGGAGTCAACGCCCAGTCTGATGTGGGCTTCCACGGTCTCGTCGAATTTAGCTTTCGCCGCTTTGATGACGAGGTCGAGTCCCTCTGCAGGATCGTACAGTTTCGCGGAATCAATGAGCTTTTTGCTGTCTTTATAGTTCTTTACTCTGAACATTCGAATTCACACTCCTGTCTTATCCTGCCGGATCAGTCGACGACAACGATGCCCATGCTTCTGGCGGTGCCGGCGATCATGCTCGCTGCCGCTTCCACGGAAGCCGCGTTCATATCGACCTTCTTAACTTCTGCCAGTTTCATAAGCTCGGCTCTGGTGATCTTGGCGACCTTGTCACGGTTAGGTCTGCCCGATCCGCTTTCAATCTTGCACGCTTTCTTAAGAAGCACTGCCGCCGGAGGAGTCTTGGTGATGAACGTGAAGGTTCTGTCCGCGTAGACGGTGATGATGACGGGGATGATAAGTCCCGCGTCCGCCTTCGTTCTCTCATTGAACTCTTTGCAAAAGCCCATGATGTTAAGGCCATGCTGACCTAATGCTGGTCCAACCGGTGGTGTAGGCGCCGCTTTGCCTGCAGGGATCTGCAGTTTGACGAGTGCAACTACTTTCTTTGCCATAATGGTCCACCTCCCAAATTTATAGGAAAATCTATGCCAAACCCCGAAGGGTCACAGCCTGTTTAAAACACCCTCTGTACCTGGGCGTACTCCAGTTCGGCGGAGATCTCGCGGCCGAACATCGATACTTTTACTTTTACTTGGCCTTTGTCAGTGTTGATGTTCTCCACCACGCCGGTAAAGTTTTCCAGCGCGCCGGAGATGATGCGCACCGTGTCGCCCACGTCGTAGTCCACCACGGGTTTGACCGAGGCGTCAACGCCCAGCGCCACTATCTCCTGCTCCGTGAGGGGCGTGGGTTTGTTGCCGAAGCCGACAAAACCCGTCACACCTCTGATATTGCGGACAACGTACCACGTATCGTCCGTCATTATCATCTTGATCAGCACGTAGCCGGGGAATATCTTCTTGAGGGCGGATCTCTGCTCGCCGTCCTGGATCTCCACTTCCTCGATCATAGGAATGATGATGTCGAAGAAATAGTCCTTCATGCCGCGGTTTTCGATCGCGCGTTCCAGGCTGGTCTTAACTTTATTCTCATATCCCGAATATGTATGCACGACATACCATAGCGGTTCGCTGGAAACATCTTCCAAAAACATTGCGTCTGATCCTCCCTTCCGAACAGTTTCCGTTTTTGTGTCTGCCCGCGCCGGATCGTTTCCGGCGCCGGACGATATCTCAGCTCAACTTAAGGTCTGAGTCTCTGGATCAGCGTAGCGAGGGACTGCAGTCCGAAATCGCACAGCCAGATGATGAGACCGACAACGATGCAGAAGATTATCACGGAGACCGTATTGATGAATACCTGGCGTTTGGTGGGCCAGGTCACCTTCTTCAGTTCGGAGCTCATGCCTTTGAAGAAGTTCGCGATCTTCGAGCCTATCCGTGCAAAGATGTTGGGCTTTTTCTTTTTATCGGTTGCCATATCAAAACACCCTATCTGTCAACTTGCTTGGCCGCGCCGCGGCCCTGCCCCTTCGATCTTACTTCGTTTCCTTGTGAGTCGTATGCTTCTTGCAGAACTTGCAGTACTTGCTCATCTCGATACGATCGGGGTCGTTCTTCTTGTTTTTAAGCGTTGTATAGTTGCGCTGCTTGCACTCTGTGCACGCCATTGTAACCTTCACTCTCATGCCAGTCACACCTCCATTGCTAAAAGCGCAATGGCTATAATACAATAACCAGTGTCGCTTGTCAAGCGTTTTTTTGCCGTTTTCAGTAAAAATTAAGCGAATTGCAGCAGGAATGATCCCGAAGGCGCAATTCTTCGGGATTATACCACAGACGAAAATGAAATGCCAGCACTTTTTTTAGTCTCTGAATAGAATCGGGAAATTGAGGAGCGACGCCTGCCGGCCGCGGTCGTTTGCTGTTTGCCCTTTGCCATTTTTTCTGCCCTGCGAAGCCGAGTGAATGGCAAAACATTTCTTTCCACGGAAATGCGGCGTCATCACTCGGTTCGCAGCCATTTGGCCCTTGGCTCTGTCATCCCTTCGCCTTTACTGCCGCAATGATCGCGCCGATGATGTTGCGGTTGTAGATGAAGCCGCCCAGCAGCGAGCTTTTCACCAGTTCCGCGAACGAAGTCAGGTAGCCGCAGGACGCCAGGATGCCGAGAACGAAAGCGATGCCGTAGAGAATTGCCGCCCCCAGCACGAAGCCCAGGATGCCGCCGCCCACCGAATCCAGCTGGTGCAGCACCGGGATGTTCAGTTCGCGGGTGCGTTTGACGATGATCTTAACGATGAGCATTACGATTATCGCGATCACCGCTATTATCAGGAACGCGATCAGGTCCATGATCAGCGAGGCGGCTTTGGTGCCTAGGCGCTTGGCTGTGTCCGTGTCCTCTCCGAACACGTTTTCGCCAGTCTTAGCCAGCCATCTCTGAACCGTTTCGGAAATGTATTTCGGTATGGCCGAGTCGTGAGTTGCTTCCTCTTTCTGCTCCTCGATTCCTTCCGCGTCGGCAGATTTCTCGGGATTGATCTTGTCCAGCGCCTTCTGCGCGATATTTTCCACGGACGTGGAGATCTTCTGCTCCATCTGCGTTTTGTCCAGGAGCGAACGCACCGGGCCGCGCAGCGCGATGCCCAGCAGGACCGCGACCGCGATGGAGATCACGGGCAGCAGCGTCAATACAAATCCGCGCTTAACGCCCACGATGACAAATATGACCAATACTGCCACTATTACAAGGTCAACGATGATCGCCATTTCACTCTCTCCTTTCGATGATCGTCAGCCGGTGAAATCGACAATAAACATGCCTGAAACGGTATTGACCGCCAGCGAGCCCGTGCCCAAAAAGGCAATGCAGGAGACCTTTTCCACGAACTGGCTCGTGGCCACCACCGTGCCGCTGCGGGTCAGCAGGAACACGGAATTGTCCGTGAACAGCGCGGCCTTGTCGCCGCACGTCTCCATGCCGAGCACGCAGCCCCGGATCTCGGTGCGCGCTTTTTCTTTGCCGTCCCGGTCGTACAGTACGAAATCGGACAAACCACCGGTGCCGGAAGTATTGTCGTCGCAGTATACCACCGCACACAGGTCATTGCCGAACGCGGCAGTATCGGCGATCATTGTCCGCCCGCCCGCGCGGCTCCAGAGCTCTTTGTCGCAGTCATCCTTGCCGGAGACCGCCGGCTGTTTACGCAGCAGCCGGAGCGAGTCCGAATTCGCCGCGAACAGCGTTCCATCCTTCAGGTAATTCAGTTGTAAATATACGTTGTTGTCTGTGAGCAGGCTGGAGTATACCTCGCCGTCCGACACGCGCAAGAACACCGTGGCGCCTGATAATATGCCGCCCGTGCCGCCGGTATAATACACGCCCGAAACGGCCAGCTGGCTCCGGTCCGCCGTTTCCGCCGCGGCCAGCATATGATATGTGCCGAATTTGCGGGTAAACCGCTCCGTCAGCTTGTCGCCGTCGATGCTGAGCAGTGTAAGCGACGACTCAAATTCATCTTCCTCGGAGAGAACCATCAATTCTTTGCCGGAGTTGGAGTAGTACGCGGAAATGAGGGTATTGCCGGCAATGTGCCGCCACAGGAACCCGTCGGGGCCGAACGCCCACACGCTGCGGTCGCCCTGGTCGGTGATAAGGACACTGCCTTCGCGCGCGGTGATCGCGGGATCACGAACGCTCAGCGAAGAGTTCCATTTCCACTTGCCGTCCCGGTCAATGCCGGTGATGCCGTTTTCATCGCACACGATCAGCACGTTCCCGGCGGCGGTCATCTGGTAGCTGCCCTTAGGAGTATACTCCACGCGCTTCACCGTGGCGGTCAGCGGGCGGTCGGGATCTTTCTTTTTCAATTTATCGAAAACTTTGAAATGTATAAGCAGTACGACGGCGCCGGCGATCAACAGGGCGGCAATAATGATACCAAGTATGATCCTCCGGCGGCGCTTCTTTTTGCGGCGGTCCTCCAGCACTTTGGGGTCAATGACCTTCTTCCCGTGACTGCCGCCCTCTGCAGCAGTTTCGGGCGCGTTTTCGACCGGGGGATTGCCCTCGGCGCCGTCCGGCACACCGTCACGCACGGGCGCTTCCGGCACATTCGTTTTCGGAGCGTCTGTTGCTTTCTTTCTGCGCTTTTCTTTGTCTTTAGTATGCTTTTTCATAACTTATTCCGCCTGCGAATATTGAATGCCAAGTAATTCACAGAGATTGGCCACGGTGCCCGTGATGCCGTAGTTGGTATTGTCCGACGTGAGCAGATACTGTTTGCCGTAGCCGCCCGCATAGCTGCCGTTCAGGTAGAAATACATTGTCGTCTCATCCCGCGCGAAGCACTCCACCGTCGTCACGGTGCCGTCTTTCTGTTCGTACCGGATGCGGCAGAGCAGTTCGCCTTTTTCTGCCGGCTCCGCCTCCAGGCCGCTGAACCGCAGCCCGTACATCGCCGTACCGATGCGTTTGAACTCGCCCCGGTAATCGCGGTCTGCGTCAATAAACACATTCACTCCGTTGATAGTGAATACTTCTTCTTTGTCTGCGTCCGCGGCGTCGTAAGTGAGCACGAACGTGTCTCCCAGCACTTCCAGGTCAACGCGCGACAGCAGCGTATACGATACCATGAAAATGTATTCGTCAATATACGTCAGCTCCGGCTCATCGGTGAAATCCACGCTGGCAGCGCTGATCAGGTACACATCATTGGCGTTATTGATCGATGCGTAGTAATACATGCGGTCAGAAGTGGTGTTGCCCAGGGACAACGATATCGACTTGCCCGGATCCGAGACCGTCAGTTTATACTTCGCCGGGGACAATCCGTATTGCGCCATATCTTCCGCGCCCAGTTCGACGACTTCCGCCAGCTTGACCGAATTCAGATTAGTTAGCAGCGCTTCGATCGCCGACCGGTCGCCGGCCCGCTCCAGCGGATATGTGACATTCCAGCTGCGGGGCTCTTCGGGCACGGAGCTGAGCGCGGCGCGCAGACGCACGTACGGCTGGCCGTCCTTGCTGATGCTTATGCCGTTGATCTGCCCGCTGTCGTCAAAATCGAATATCGTCGTCGAGATCAGATCGCCGGCCCGGCAGATCAGGCTTTCGCGGCTGGACTTGCCGGTCAGATGGATGACATCGCAGCCTTCTTCCCAGACATAATAGTAATAACCGTTCTGATTTTCCTTGCCGAACACGACCCGGTGTACCGTGCCGTCTTCGTCGAAAAATCTAACGTAATAGTTGCTGTCCATCAGCCCGAATTCCAGCAGTTTGGATTCAGTTACCTCGCCGCGGTATGCCTCCCGGGCAAACTGGTTGCCTATAGCCGACAGTTTGGAATCCACGTTCCGCCCGATTATTTTCAGCTCCGGATTGGAATCGGCGACCCAGCTGCCGCCGCCGCGCCTCACGGAAAGCAAGTCGCCGTCGTACACATATTCTATGCGCGATACTCTGGCAGCAGCGCCTTCTTCCTGAAGGAAGGCACAGATCGGTCCGGTGACCGTGTCATCCGGCTCCTCTGTGGGTGACGGCGCGGGATCCAGCCAGCCGGCTTTTTTGGCTACAAAAAAGCCCGTGAGCGCTACCGCGATCACTATCAGCGCGATTATTGTGGTGAGGTACTTCTTCATTTCAGACTCCTGTGTCCGTCATTTATGGCGCCGGATGACCCACACGACGATGCCGGCCGCAATGATCAGCAGCGGGATCACCACCGCGGCGACGATACCCAGCGTATTGCTCTGAGTCTTGGTGGTCACGAACTGCGTGGTGTCGTAGTTTTTAACGTCAATATAAGATCCGTGGTTCTCGCCGTAGCTGTCGATCATCCAGTCGATGGACATGGCGAAGATCGAGAGCGTGTAGCGGGTGTAGTTGCCGTAGCTGGAGTAGTAATCGTCGCACAGCGACAGCGTTGACCCGAACACCACCGCGTGCGTCACTTCCGAGAAGTTCAGGTTTTTGGAGGCGGCGGCAACGGTGAACACGCCGGTCTGCTTGTCTCCCCCGATGATCGCCGTAGAGACTGACTCGTCCGGTGTCTGAATGATCGGATAGTGCGTGATGCCGGCGGTGGACTCATTGATGTTGAGCACGTCCACGGAGCGGGAGAAGAAGATCGGTATCGGGTATTCGGTGGAACTGTTCTCGATGGGGCCGTTGGCCACCGGCACGCCCAGGAACGAGAATGAGCTGCCCGCCGAAGCGATCTGGTTGTAATCGTTGGACACGGTGTCATTGTTCAGCGACAGCGCAAACATATCTGTGAGCAGGCTGTTCAGATTGGCGAACTCGGTGCCGTTCTGCAGCGGATTCACGCAGACCGCCAGCTGGCCGCCCTGCTGCTCCAGCCACTTTTGGAGCATATCGCGCTCCCGGGAGGAAATATCGTATTTCGGACCCATGAATATTGCCACCGAGGCGTCTTCCGGCATTTCGGTCTCTTCGGTCAGATTGAGCTGTTTCACGTCGCAGCCCAGGCTCTCGATATAGGTCAATATTTCCGAAAAGTTGTCCACAGATTCTTCGCCGTGGCCGGTAATATAGTACACCGTGGGCGAATCGTCGGCGGCAACGTACAGCACCGCCGAAGTCAGCTTGCGCTCCGCCTGCATACCGGTGCGCACAGGTATCGAGAAGATCCCGCTGTACGACTGATATTCGGTGACGTACATTTCATCCGCCGGAATACGCCGCGTCTTGTCACCGCATTTAACGATATAGTCGCCGGAATCGTACGAACCCGCGTTGATGCGGCCGACGGTGTCCAGAATAAAGTTCGGGTTGGTGTCGGGGTCAACATAAGACACTTTCACACGGTCGAACTCGTCATAAAGATCCAGGACCTTTATAACATTGATATATGAGGAATTGGCCTCGCCTTTGACGCGGTCGTACAGCGCGATGATCTCCACGTCTTTGTCCAGCCGGGACAGATTCTCTTTAGTTATGTCGCCGATGGAATACAGTTTTTCCTTGGTGAAGTCCAGCGTGAGCGCCGTGGAGAAATGCTCCATGATCAGGTTCAGCACGATGAACAGGACAATAGCGAGCGCCATCAGCACCAGCATGTTGGTGCCGAAGCGGAAACGGCGGCGCAGCGTCTGGGACAATCCGGAACGCTTTTTCTCGTTCTTGCCCTCCTCAAAGGAATCGGCGGGAAGCAGCATGGTGTTTTCATTGTCGATCTTATCAGCACGTTTTTTCATGTTGCCGCCCTCCTTACTGCCAGCGTCTGCGCTCTACGTTCAGGATGGTGAAGAACACCATCATTGCCGAAAACGACACGTAGAAGAACAGCGAAGCGAAATTGAAGCCGCCCAGCGAGAAATCGGAATAGCGGCGCAGCGGAGACAGCCACTGCAGTACCGCGCCGAATTTGCCGCCGATGGACGCGCCGATGGACTGCATGTAGTACAGCACCAGCAGCACCACTATGCCGGAGATCGCCGCTACCACCTGGCTCTCCGTAAAGGAAGAAGCGAACAGGCTGATGGCCAGATATGTGGCGCCCAGCAGGAAAAACGCCACGTAGCCGCCGAACGTTTTGGCCGTCGGCACGCCGTCATCCGTCATGAACGTCATCAGTATCGGGTAGATCGCGGTCAACGCCAGCATGATGGCGTACAGCGTCAGCGAGGCGAAGTATTTGCCCAGCACGACCTTCCACATGGGCACGGGCGAGGTGCGAAGCAGCACTTCGGTGCCGTTGCGGCGTTCGTCGGAGAGCAGTTTCATGGTCAGTATCGGCATTATGAACGTCAGATACGTGGACGTCATCGACAGCGCGCGGGAAAAGTCCGTGGAGGCATACAGGAGGTTGTAGACCCAGAAGAACAGACCTACGAGCACCATGAACACGGCGATGATGCTGTACGCCACCGGGGAGTAGAAATACGCGTTCATCTCTCTTTTATATACGGTGATCATTTTCTCCCCTCCTTCGCGTCGGCAGCGTAGCGGCTGCTCTCGCCGTTTTTGTCGTTGTTCACGATGTCAATGAATATCTCCTCCAGCGACCGGCCCTCGGGCTTCAGTTCGATGATCGGAAGCGAGGCGCGGGCCAGTTCATTGAACAGCGGCCGGCGGATGTCAACGCCCTTGCCGGATTCGACGCTGAAGATCGAAGCGTCTTTGTCCACGCGCAGGAACGTGACGTTGCGGACGCCGTTGACGTCGGAAATGACTTTCTGAATGGTATTTTTATTGCCCACGACGCTGATGAGGAATTTGTTCACCGAGCCCTCGGAGGCAGTGAAATCCGACACGCTGCCGCTGGCCGCGATCCGTCCGTGGTTGATCATGACGACGGAGCTGCAGACAGCGCTGACTTCGGACAATATATGTGTACTGAGTATGATCGTATGGTCGTGACGCAGCGAGGATATCAGTTTGCGGATCTCCACGATCTGTCCGGGGTCAAGACCCACCGTGGGCTCATCCAGCACCAGCACCGGCGGATTCCCTACCAGTGCCTGCGCGAACCCGACGCGCTGCTTGTAACCTTTCGACAGGTTCTTGATGAGCCGCTTTTTAATGTCGCCGATCTTCACCAGGTACAGGATGTCGTCCATCTGCGCTTTGCGGCGGGCGAGCGGCACTTTTTTCATTTCAAACATGAACTTCAGATATTCATCCACGGTCATGTCCATGTAGAGCGGCGGCAATTCCGGCAGATACCCGATCTGCCGCTTCACCTTAGCGGGTTCTTCCATTATCTCGTAGCCGCCGACTTTGACGGTACCAGATGTGCACGGTATATAACCGGTCAATATGTTCATCGTTGTGGACTTTCCCGCGCCGTTCGGCCCAAGAAAGCCGAGGATTTCTCCTTTTTTCACGTCAAAGGAGACGTCGTCCAGCGCCATGAACTGTCCGTACTTCTTTGTGAGATTTCTGATCTCGATCATCCGTCTGCCTCCAGAATGCTATTCCGGCATGTCTGCCTGCCGGCGCCGCACCGGTCTGTGCGGCAATAGTTCAACTTATATTGTAGCATTTCGGCGCGTATAATGCAAATACAATTGGTTCAATAAAGAAGGCTGAAATGGAACCGGGACAGGATCGCTCTTTAGAACGATCCTGTCCCGGTTCTTATTGGCAGTTATCTCTCTGCCCTGTGAAGCCGAGTGAATGACAAAGCATTTCGTTCCCCCAGAAATGCGGCGTCATCACTCGGTTCGCAGTTTATTCCACGTCCTTGATGGAGAAGTCCATACGGCCCTGCTTATCCAGACCGATGTATTTGATCTTCACGATGTCGCCGACATTGACCACATCTTCCGTCTTCTCGACGCGGTACTTGGCCAGGCGGGAAATGTGCACCATGCCCTCTTTGCCCGGCAGGTACTCCACGAACGCGCCGAACGGCATCGTCTTCGTGACTTTGCCTTCGAAGATCGTGCCGACTTCGATGTCGCCGGTGATGCCTTTGATGATCTCCATGGCCTTGTTGGCCGCTTCCTCTTCCACCGCCGCCACATAGATCGTGCCGTCGTCGTTGATGTCGATCTTAACGCCGGTCTCGTCGATGATGCGGTTGATGACTTTGCCGCCGGAACCGATGACGTCGCGGATCTTGTCCGGATCGATCTTCATCTGGTACATCTTGGGCGCGTACTTGGACAGATGATCTCTCGGCTCGGAGATGCAGGGCAGGATCACTTCGTTCAGGATCTTCTCGCGGCCCGCGTGGGTCAGTTCGAACGCCTGACGGATGATCTCGTAGGACAGACCTTTGACTTTAATGTCGACCTGGATGGCAGTGATACCTTTTTCGGTGCCCGCGACCTTGAAGTCCATGTCGCCGAAGAAGTCTTCGATGCCCTGGATATCCATGAAGGTAACGAAATCATTCTCATCGTCGGGGTTGGTGACCAGACCGGCGGAAATACCGGTGACCGGACGCTTGATCGGCACGCCCGCGTCCATCAGCGCCAGCGTGGAGCCGCAGACGCTGCCCTGAGACGTGGAACCGTTGGACATCAGCACTTCGGAGACTAGACGGATGGCGTACGGGAATTCTTCTTCAGACGGAATGACGGGTTCCAGCGCGCGCTCCGCCAGAGCACCGTGACCGATCTCGCGGCGGCCGGGGCCTCTGGAAGTTTTGGCTTCGCCTACGCTGTACGCGGGGAAGTTGTAGTGATGCATGTAGCGCTTGGTGTCTTCCAGGTCAATGCCGTCCATCTTCTGAATGTCGGACATGGGGCCGAGGGTGGCAACGGTAAGCACCTGCGTCAGACCTCTCTTGAACAGGCCCGAACCGTGAGTGCGGGGCAGCACGGCGACTTCGGCGCTGAGCGGACGGATGTCGTACAGGCCGCGGCCGTCAACGCGTTTGTGCTCTTTCAGGATGCCTTCGCGCACGATGCCTTTTTCAAGCTTGTAGATAGCTTCGCCGACTTTGCCCTTGAGATCGGGGTACTTTTCGGCCAGCGCTTCCGCCGTGCGTTTGGTGAGGGCGTCGATCTTAGCGTCGCGCTCCGGTTTGTCCGGCGTGTAAACAGCGGCTTTCAGTTCGTCGAAAGCCAGCGCTTTGACGTCGTCTACCAGTTCGTGCGGCAGCTCCGCGGACTTATACGTGAATTTCTCTTTGCCGATCTCGGCGCGGATGCCTTCGATGAATTCGCAGATCTTTTTGATGGTGCCGTGGCCTTTGATGATGGCGGAG
>JAFZSK010000120.1 GCA_017620915.1 Clostridia bacterium
CATCTTAATTCGCTCCTTTCCCAGGCTGCCGGCAACACAATAATTTTCTCTATTTGCAAGACTAATTTCAACTCGAATTTGATGCACGACTGAATTCTACTCGCCACCCTTTGGAGTAGACGTTAACTTTTCACTTCAGCTCAAAGACTAAGCCTAATTCTCTAATTGAATTCAAAGATAAAATATATTATAATACCCGTTGGGTTCATCCCCACATCATCGAGAAGGAGTAATACACTTTATGAGCGAACTCGTATATTCCAAAGAAGTTGAGAAAATGTGCTGCGTAGCTCAGGGCCCGAATCACGGTCCCGCGCCGCTGCCTGAAGAAGGCAAATGGATACAGGCCCGGCAGCTTTCCGACATTTCCGGCTACACCCACGGCATCGGTTGGTGCGCACCGCAGCAGGGCGCGTGCAAATTGTCCCTGAACGTTAAAAACGGCGTTATCGAAGAAGCGCTGGTGGAGACCATCGGCTGCTCCGGCATGACGCATTCCGCCGCGATGGCCGCGGAGATATTGCCCGGCAAGACCATCCTCGAAGCCCTTAACACCGACCTGGTGTGCGACGCCATCAACACTGCCATGCGCGAACTGTTCCTGCAGATCGTGTACGGCCGCACGCAGTCCGCGTTCTCCGACGGCGGTCTGGTCATCGGCGCCGGCATGGAAGATCTGGGCAAGGGCGAGCGCAGCATGGTAGGAACGATGTACGGCACCAAGGCCAAAGGCGTCCGCTACCTCGAGATGACCGAAGGCTACTGCACCCGCATGGCGCTGGACGCGGACGATCAGGTCATCGGCTACGAGTTCGTATCCCTCGGCAAAATGACAGACTTCATCAAAAAAGGCATGGAGCCCAACGAAGCATACGAGAAGGCCAAGGGTCACTACGGCCGGTTCGACGACGCGGTCAAGTACATTGACCCGCGCAAAGAATGAGAGGAGGATACAGCTATGGCACAGTTTGAAGGTTACGAGAGACGTGAGGCTAAGATCCTCGAAACGCTGAAGAAATACGGCATCAAATCTATTGACGAGTGCAAAGATATCACGCTCGCGAAGGGTATCGACGTTGACCAGATCGTGCGCTCCACGCAGCCGATCTGCTTCGAAAACGCTGTCTGGGCGTACACCGTCGGCGCCGCGATCGCCATCAAAAAAGGCTGCACCAAAGCCGCGGACGCTTCCGCTGCCATCGGTGAAGGCCTGCAGTCCTTCTGTATCCCCGGCTCCGTCGCCGAGAACCGCAAAGTCGGTCTGGGCCACGGCAACCTGGGCAAAATGCTCCTCTCCGAAGAGACCGAGTGCTTCTGCTTCCTGGCCGGCCACGAGTCCTTTGCCGCCGCGGAAGGCGCCATCAAGATCGCGCTGAACGCCAGCAAAGTCCGTGTTAAGCCCCTCCGCGTAATCCTGAACGGTCTGGGCAAGGACGCCGCCATGATCATCTCCCGCATCAACGGCTTTACCTACGTGCAGACCGCGTTCGATCCGTACTCCGAGACCGTTACCGTGGTCAAAGAAGTTCCGTACTCCAAAGGCCCCAGAGCGGCGGTGCGCTGCTACGGCGCGGACAACGTTCCGGAAGGCGTTGCCATCATGAAGCTTGAGAACGTGGGCGTTTCCATCACCGGCAACTCCACCAACCCGCCCAGATTCCAGCATCCCGTTGCCGGCACCTACAAGAAATGGTGTGTTGAGAACGGCAAAGCTTACTTCTCCGTAGCATCGGGCGGCGGCACGGGCCGTACGCTTCACCCGGACAACATGGCTGCCGGTCCCTCTTCGTACGGTATGACCGATACGATGGGCCGTATGCACTCCGACGCTCAGTTCGCCGGTTCGTCCTCCGTGCCTGCGCACGTCGAGATGATGGGCCTGATCGGCATGGGCAATAACCCGATGGTCGGCGCTACCGTGGCCGTGGCCGTCGCGGTGGAAGAGGCAATGCGTTCCAAGAAGTTTGAGCGCGTTGTCCCGATAAAAAAGTGAGCTGAAAAGACCTTAATTTATTAAAATCGATCGCACACATCATTTTCGCCAAAAGAGGATGATGTGTGCATTTTTTTGAAGAGGTAATGTTAGCTGTGCCTCATCCAAGCATCTTAGTTCCTTTATATCTTTTCATTCAGGTCCGAAAAATCGGTGTTGAACAGGATCTCCTTCGGCAATTCATGCTTCTGCAGGAACATCAGCATATAGATCGGGAAGTAGGTGACGTTGCCGTCGGTTTCGACGTTGCCGTTACAGAAGACGTAACCCTCTTCGATGCCGTAGTCCTTCACGTTCAGCACGTTGTCCATCGCGTTGTGGCGGTAGTAATCTTTGCCGGACTTGATCTCGATCGGCAGGATATTGCCGCCATCTTCGATCACGAAGTCAAGCTCGCCGAATTTCTTGCTGTTGTAGTAATAAAGCGCATATCCGTGCGCGGTCAGTTCCTCGGCGGCAACGTTTTCGTATACGGAGCCGAAGTTGATCGTCGTTTCGTGCTGCAGGAGCTTGAGCTGGATCTCGTTCCCGTACTGCGCGGCGAGCAGACCGACGTCGCTCGAGAACAGCTTGAAAAGATTCTGCGACTTGGAAAGCAGCAGCGGCACTCTCGGTTCGTCCACCACGTTTGCGGGAAGCGCAACGCCGGCGTTCTTCAGCCACAGGAAACTGTCGTAATACTTGTCGAACCGTGCTTTTTCATTAAGATTCTTCAAGATGAAGCGTTTGTTTTTCGCGTTAAGCTCGCTGGGGATCAGGTCGAATATCTCGTTGAGGTAGAGGCGATTCTTTTCGTCGTATTTTGAAATATCGCGCTTGTAAAGCCGGATGATCGCGTTTTGCACGTCGGAAACTTTGCGCAGGTTCTTCGTTTCCAGATAGGTGGTGACCGCCTCTGGCATACCGCCGACGATGAGGTAAAGCTCGAACAGCGCCGTCATGCGCTCGTGGATAAACGCGTCCACGGGCTGTTTCTGCTCGAACGAGACCCGTAGCGCGTCGATGACCTTCGCGCCGACGTTGTTCGCCCAGGCGAATTCCTCGAAATCCAACGGGTACATCGTGACGATGTCCATATATCCCACCGGTGCGGAGACAATGTCCTTGAAAACCGTTCCGAGTAGCGAACCGCTGAGGATATAGGAATAACTGCCGTCCTGCACGAGGTACTTGATCTGCGTGATCAGCTCCTTGCACTCCTGCACCTCGTCAAAGAAGATCATCGTCTTTCCCGGGATCATCCGGTCGCCGAAAAGCGCGGAAAGACGCAGCAGGATATCGTCCGCACCCTGCGCGTTCCCGAACAGCGGGACGTAATCCGGATTCTCGATGAAATCGATCCTGATTACGCTTTCGTAGTGCGCGGCGGCGAACTGCTCGATGATATAAGACTTGCCGACCTGGCGGGCGCCGATGATCATCAGCGCCTTTTTCGGGTCGTCTTTATAAAACTCTTCAATCTGTTTTGTGATCTTGCGGCGGAGCATTTTTTATCCTCACATAATTCTCGATGGCAATATCATAACATAAATCCGCGAAAAAAACAAGGTGCTGATTACACTTTTCCATGAAATTTTCCGCCAATTTCCGCACTTTTTCCGAATCGCGCTTCCCGCTTGAAAACCCACAGCTTCTGTGATAAAGTACTTTTCGAAAACACGTGACGGCGGGAGGCGAGCTATGCTTACAAACAATTCTCTGAAATATCACTTTCATCCGGCAAAAGGGTGGATCAACGATCCAAACGGACTATCGTATTTCAAAGGAAAGTACCATATTTTTTATCAGAACCAGCCTGACGTAGAATATCCGTGCAGTACGGCGATCTGGGGCCACGCGGTTACTGAAAATTTCAGGGATTACGAGGAGTTGCCGCCGGCGCTAGTCAACGACCGGCCGTACGACCGGCTCGGGGTCTGGTCAGGTACGGCAATCGAGTACGGGGGAATGCTGTACGCTTTTTATGCCTCAGTTACGGAACAGGGACGTCAGACGATCAGTGTTGCCCGCTCGGAAGATGGCTTTCATTTTGAAAAATACGCCGGGAACCCGGTCGTCTCTGAGCATCCGGCAGAAACGGGAAACAATTTCCGCGACCCTGCTGTTATGAAAGACGGGGACAGAGTATATATGGTCGTTGCCTCCGCGGACACGGAAAGGCATTCGGGCACGCTGCTGCTTTACGTTTCCGACAATTGTTTTGACTGGAAATACATCGGAGTGCTGCGCGAATATCCCGGCGCAAGATTCTGCGAATGTCCCTCGTTTATAAAATACGGCGAAGGGTACATACTTTCGGTTTCCGTTGACACCGGAAACGGCCATTACTTCGAAGTGCTGTACGGTAATTTTGACGGTCTGAGATTTGCTCCTGAGATCGTGTCGCACTTCCAGAAAGGGCCGGATGAATACGCCGGTCAGATCTTCCTGGCGCCGGACGGGCGGGCAATACTTATGTCCTGGATTCCCGGCTGGCAATATCAGCCTAAACAGAAGTGCATTGGCTGCCTGTCTCTGCCGCTGGAGCTGACCGTTGACAACGCCTCCCGGGAGATACTTGCTTACCCGATCGCCGAAGTTCGCGATCTGGTCAGCGCGGACGGCACTGTCAACGACGCTTACGTTAAAGAGACGTACGTAGACAGGGGCAGGGAAGTTTATATCGAGCTGACTTCTGTTCCGGATCCGTGAAGGACCTTAGAAGTGCGCTTTCACGACTAATTATTTAACATTTTCCTCTGTTATTTTCCAAAAGTATTAATGGCAGACCAAGCTGTACTACCCTTGAGTACCAGTCTGCGGTAAACTTTATTGTATATTTTCCGCAAAAAAAGCTATAATTGACAATAAGGAGGTGTGTCCAAATGTCAGATCTGATCCAGGCGATACGTATGGAACACCCGGATACGATCCCGGTATCTCTGTTCATATTGCCGGCCGCATGGCTGAAATACGGCGAAGAACTGCAGCGGCTGGTCGACCAGTATCCGCAATTCTTCGGCGGGATGAAAAAAGACCTTTCCCGGATCCTTGACGAAATGCCGGCCAGTTACCGCAAGGGCATTTACGTTGACGAATGGAACTGCGAGTGGCACAACGAACACGCCGGAAACGAGGCTATCGTCGTAGGTCATCCCGTTAAGTCGGAGGAGGAAGTTTTTGACCTTAAGATCCCTGCCTGCCGCGACGGGCGGCTGCCACACGGATTCATGTATCTGCGCCTTCTTGACCTGTGCGGTTTCGAAAATGTGATGATCTGGTTCGCCGAAGAAGGCAAAACGATCGAAATGCTGATCGATAAAGTGCTGGAATACAACCTCTATCAAGTGGCGGCGGTGCTGCCCCGCATGGGTCCGATGATAAGCTTCGGAGACGATCTGGGTACCCAGACGGGACTGGCCATCGGAGCGGAACGCTGGCGTAAATATTTAAAGCCTTGCTTCCGCAAGCTCTACGGGCTGGTCAAGGCGTACAAGCCTTCTCAGCTTATATACATGCACACTGACGGGTGCATCTGGGAAATTATGCCGGATCTGGTGGAGTGCGGCGTAGATATGATCAACCCCCAGTTCCGGGCCAACGGGCTGGACAATCTGATCCGGGTATGCAGAAAAGAACAGGTGATACCCATCAATCTCGACCTTGACCGCCAGATGTTTCCCTTCGCCACAAGGTCCCGGCTGTTTGATCACGTGGGTCAATGTGTGGAAAGCCTGTATCTGCCCGAAGGCGGTCTCGGCCTTAACGTGGAGCTTAATTACGACATCCCGCTGGAGAACATGGCGGCGATACTTGACGCAGTGGAAAAATACCGGCATTACAAAGGTTGACCGCGAGGATGAGTTTGCCGCCGCGGTGGAAGAGGCAATGCGCGCCAAGAAGTTTGAGCGCGTCGTTCCGATCAAGAAGTGAGCTGAAAAGACCTTAAGAAGAAAAACAACGAAGATGGCTTATATACCTTGTTCTCTGGGTAATTAGTAACATATCAGAAATGTGATTATTGTGCTGTTCAAAAAAGCCGTGTACGAATCCATTTAAACATGGCATAATGTGGTTGCTCTTTTCGAGAATGATGTGTGCAATCATTGTTAACTGGGCAACAGGCCGTATGCGGAGCATACCATGTGTGCGGCATACAGTGTAAAGGGACAGAGCCCTCAACAGGGCCAAGGAAATGATGGGTTTGATCGGCATGGGCAACAACCCGATGGTCGGCGCTACCGTGGCCGTTGCCGTCGCGGTGGAAGAGGCAATGCGCGCCAAGAAGGTCGTCATCACGAAGCCTGATCTCAAGTGAGTTGAAATCAGCTTAATTCATTCATTGTAATCGCACACATCATTCTCGCCCGGCGGGAGTGATGTGTGCTTCTTTTGACTTTTTTTGGGCGGCCTTTGTTGCCGGAGCAGATAGTATAGTTACCGGCGACAAGGATCTTCCGGAATCCGGTATTACCACTCCGGCGATAATGACACCCGCGGAGTTTATTGGTTTTTGATTCTGCGCAATTATAATTAGACTCAGTAAAACAGAAGCTCAGACATCTTTTTCGTGCGTAGATTTATTTTGTAACATAAAGTTCATCGCGGTATTCCCACTTATTACTCCCAAATTTACCATCATTATATGTAATAAAGATTTTTTTGCTTTCGCCTGACTGTATAGGAATATTGAATACTCTGCCATCAAGCAATCCGTGAACACAGGTTATATTGCAGTTACGCGTCTTCCCGTCTGCAGGCACAACAAACTCATCATAATATCCTCTTGTAATGCGTTTTGTTACCCCATTAAATGTAACTGTAATTGACATATTGCCAATCAGTTTTAGAAAACTATTTAGTTGAACCCTGAGTACTCCATTAGAAGCAGGTCCAATAGGGCATCCACAATTTATACATGCTTTCGCACGATCAGATATCTCTTTTCCGCACTCAGGGCATTTGATTAAAGCCATAACGATTAACCTCCTTAATCTTGGCAACTAACAGTCTATTGTATCAATTCCTCACTTGTAAAGGCTGAAGTCATACTCAAATAGTTGTAAAACAGCTCTTTAGCAGTGAGAAAAATATAGTTCACGGGAAATAATATGGGCTGGTTATATATTTTTCGTAACAATCGTCACATACTTCTTCATATTGCGTTCCCCAAAGATTTAAAACATTTACACGTGATTTCTTGGTTTTTCCGCAAATATCGCACTTAAACTCTTTTTGGCACGCTGTGAGCGATAATATTACTGCAACCAAAACCAGCAATATAATAATGATCCTCTTCATTCTGTCCACTCCTTAGTTAAAACGAAATAAGACCTCTTTAAGTAACAGAAAGCCTTATGTTAATTAAGACGATAAAAAAATATAAAAAGTTGCATACAAATATCTTGATCTGCAGTATAATATGCATGAACTATCAAAAGGGGGAAAACCGTGATGTACCGCGTTTCCATTCCCATCACCGCCAACTTTTCGGGTGTGCGCAAGGAACAGTTTCTGGAGGAGCTTACCCGCGCCAGGCCGGATCGCGTCTTTTTGTGCGGACCGCGAAGTGCCGCGCCCAAGGGGAGCAAGGAGAGATTCCTGAGTGCTTTAAAAGGACTTGTGCCGCTTATGCGCAGCCGCGGGTACGAGGTCGGGATCTGGGTGAACAGCCTGGGTCACGGCGGAAGTTCTGACGCGCATCCCGAGTACACGAATATAGTCACGGGAGGCGGGATCGTATGCACCGACTCGTATTGCCCGCTGGACGAAGCATTCACAGACGAGTTTGCCGGATGGGTCGCGGCGCTTGCGGGCACCGGACCGGATCTTATTATGCTTGACGACGATTACAGGCTGGGATACCGTTCCGGGCTCACGGGGTGCTATTGTCCGCTGCATTTGAAGAAGGTCTCCGGGCTGCTCGGAGAGGAGATCGGCGCCGCGGAGCTCGAGAAGAGGGCATTGACCGGAGGACCGAACAAATACCGGGACGCATGGATGAAGGTCAACCACGATTCGATGGTCGGGCTTGCGAAAAAGCTGCGGCAGGCGGTCGATTCGGTCGATCCGTCGATCAGGCTCGGCCACTGCGCGGTGCTCGACACGTGGGATATTGACGGCGTCGATTCGATTGAACTCGCGAAGACTTTCGCGGGCGGCACAAAACCGTTCATGCGTCTGATAGGCGCGGCCTACTGGGCGGTCAACAGGTCTTTCGGGTGCCGGATCGCGAACGTTATTGAGCTGGAGCGCATGCAGATCTCCTGGTGCGAAAACGAGGATATTGAGATCTTTGCGGAAGGGGACGTGTTCCCGAGGCCGCGCCACCATGTGCCGGCCGCATACCTTGAGGCGCTTGACACCGCGCTCCGCGCTGACGGCCGCTCCGACGGCATATTGAAATACATGATAGACTACGAGTGCACGCCTTTTTACGAGCGCGGTTACATTGACTGCCACGTGCACAACATGCCCCTCTACGGCAGGATCTCGGACATTTTCGACGGCCTCAAACCGTGCGGCGTGAGGATCTTCGACTGCATGCACCGGCTGAAGGACGCAAAGCTGCCTGAAGGAGAGGGCGGCGACAATTACGTCGGGAATGACTTTGTGCCGGCCGCGATGCGTCTGCTCTGCGACAACGCGATCCCGATGCAGTACACCGAACCGGACGTCACGGTCATTTTCGGGGAAAACGCCCGCCACGCGACGGCAGGATTGCTGAAACATGGAGCGGTGCTCGACGCGCCGGCCGCAAGGATCCTCACAGAACGCGGCTTCGACGTCGGTCTCGAATCGTTCGGGTCGGCTGTTCCGGTGCGCGCGGTGTATTACCCGGACGCAGGCGAGGCATTTTCTTTCCGCAACGGGATGTTCGACAATGACGGCTCCGATTTTGTTACGCTGAACATGAGACCCGGGGCGGAGGAAGTCGTCCAATTCAGGGGCCCGGCAGGAACGGTCAAAGCCTTCCGGTACGAAAACGGCTCGGGCGAGCGATTCCTGATATTCCCGTTCGAGGCGAAACGCGTGTGCGAGACGTCAATGCTTTTCAGAAATTACGCGATGCAGTCAATGCTGATCCGCGAGCTTTCGCACATCCGCCGAAGGCCGCTCGATGCAGTCCTTACAGGCAGCCCGGACACGTACATTTTAACTAAAAATAGTGAAAATTCGCTTGCAATCGGCATCTGGAACTTCTCGCTCGACCCGATCTACACACCGAAGGTCCGGCTCGGTGAGTCCTGGCAGTCGGCAGAGTTCGTGAACTGCACGGGCTCGCTTGACGGAGGGACGCTGGAACTGTCGGATATCGCGCCGTTCGGAATGGCATTTGTGCTGCTGAAAAAATGAGAGGTAACCAAACGCAAAATCAAAACGATACGGCACTAAAATAGACCAAATCGAAAAGGAGAAAGAAATGAAATTTTTTAGAAAAATCAAACTAATGTTCAGAAAGAAAGAATTATTGACTATTGCAGGAATCGTGCTGATAACGATTTGCATAATTGCCGCCGGCGTTTTTATGCTCAGTGATGATTCCTTTACACGATTAAGCCTAAAAGGAATAGAAATTTTAGGCATTACTATTCCAACGCCGCTTTTGGGAGGGATAATCATTATCGCCGCACTTATTGGGTCCGGAATAATTATCAAGAACGTTATCGCCGATCATAACGGAGTAGAATACGCTTCGCTTATCAGAGCAGTTAAAAAGCTTGGCGACACAGATTCTATTGGCAATGTGCTTGCATCATTGCCGAAGAGCAAGAATACGAAGCGATGCGAAATGCGTATTAATGACGAATACTTATTCTATAAAGATTCATCTCAGGCAACTGTTATTGGTGTCAAAAATATTGTATCTGTCGAGATGGATACCGCTACGGCTCCTAAAAAAGGAACGGATTATTTAGTTAGAGTGAAGTATACCGAAAACATCGACGGCCCATTGTACTTAAATGGAGGAACAAAAACAGTTAATAAATCGATAAGTATAAATTCTACGAAGAAAAAATACATTAACCTTTACAACGAGATCGTAGCGCATCTGAGCACGGAAGAGAAGAAACCTGAAGAAAAAGCAGCACGGCCTAAAGAGATGACCCCGGATGAAAGTTATATTAGATCGATCTCGAAAAATCCGCTGATGATGCCATACGACACACCCGAAAAAGGCTATTATTATCAGTATTCAATAATTCTGGCCGCAAGACCATATGGTTGGAGTTACATGACCGGTACTGCAAATTATATGGCATCTGCCGATCTGGACAATGTCTCAAATCTTATCATCGAAGATCCGGACGCTAAACAAAAGACAGAATTGATAGAGCAATACCGTGAATCCGGTGTGAGCATCAAAGACTTCATGCCGCTCAAAGAGGAACACGGAATGCTGACAATATGCGGAATAAGCCGCGCGCTTGGCAAGCCGGTTCGGATAACATGGTATAATCAGATCAACCGATTTAATATTGTTTCAACGGAAACCAATGAAGTGCTTATCCGCGGGTACGCGGAGTCAATCATACGCCGAAACTTCGGGACACAGGATAATATGAAGTTGGCAAAGACGGGGGAGTAACAAAGTCAGCTTCCAAATACAGTGCAACCATTCGACACTAAGATCAAGCGCTGCTTTTAAGGTGATAACATGGCGAAAACAAAGATATCAGTGAAAAAACTAATGGCGATGATCTTAACGGCATCCCTTTTCCTTACATGTGCCGAAGCATTGACTCCGGTGAGCGCGTTCCAACATGAGAGCGGCGAAGCAGTTGCGCGCGCGATCATGGACGAAGGGATCGTGCTCATGAAAAACGAGGAAAACGCTCTGCCGCTTCAGAAAGGCGAGCGTGTCGCGCTGTTCGGCGAAGCCCAGATACTCAGATTGTACAACTCGTCGGAATTTAATTCGAGCGAGAGTATGTCGATCGATACGCTGTCAGTTCAGCACGGATATATTCCTTACGGCGCGGGGTCATCGCAGGCGCTCGGCGAAGGCGGTATAAAGCTGGCGACAGATCCCTTAAGTGCGCTGCAGGCCGCAGAGAAAGAAGGCCGCATTTCCATTTATGCAAAAATGAGTGAAGCATATGGCGAACCGCTGAAGAAAAGCCGCAGCGACAGCGAATACAAACTGTACGAACCGACGGACGATGAAGTAAAAGAGGCTGCCGCCAACGCGGATACTGCCATCGTTTTCATGCGCCGCTGGGACGGTGAGTGTGTTGACCTTTCCAAAAAGGACTGGAACCTGACGAAGGCAGAGGAGAAACTCCTCAAACAGGTCAGCGCCGCGTTCAAGAAAGTCGTGGTGGTGCTGAACACGCCCGCGCCGATCGCTACCGACTGGGCGAAAGACGGGATCGACGGCATACATGTTGACGCGGTCCTGTTTGCCGGCTACGGCGGTATGCAGGGCGGTCTGGGCATTGCCGACGTGCTTCTGGGAGACGTCAACCCGTCGGGAAAGCTGGTCGACACCTACGCGAAACAGCTGGCGGATTATCCTACGACCGCCACGTTTTCTGCCACAACGCAGAAGTATACGGAAGATATTTATCTGGGTTACCGCTATTTTGAAACGTTCGATAAAGAATATGAAAAGGTCAATTACGAATTCGGCTTTGGATTGTCCTATACGACGTTTGAGATCACAAACGAAGCCTTCTCGTACGAAAACGGGACCGTGACTGTTGCGGTCAACGTTAAAAACACCGGCACGGTCGCAGGTAAAGAAACCGTGCAGCTCTACGTTTCCGCGCCGCAGGGCGTGCTGGGCAAGGCGGCCAAATCGCTTTGCGCGTTCCAAAAAACCAGGCTGCTGGAGCCCGGCGCTTCCGAGCAGATCACGTTGACCGTTCCGCTTGCCGAGCTGGCCTCGTTTGACGATCTGGGCAAGACCGGGAACAAGTCCGCATACGTACTGGAGGCCGGGGATTACATCTTCCTGGTCGGCAATTCCGTCAGAAACGTTACAGAAGCGGGGCGTGCGACCGTGGAGAATACGACCGTCATCCGTCAGCTTACGGCACTTTGTCAGACGAACCTCGATAAACGCCTGCTTGCCGACGGCAGTATGGAAGAATTGCCCAAAGCATCAAAAATTGACGCACAGCCCGATATAAAGGAAGACCCGGATCCCGGGGTCTATGAGCCTGCACCGAAAGACACGTATTATCAGCTCTCGGACGTTGTGACCGGAAAGGTGACAATGCAGGAATTCGTCGCGCAGATGACAACGTCGGAGCTGGCGTCCTTCTTCGTTTCCTACCGGGGCAATCACGCCGGCGCCGATGACGCCGTATGTAAGAAATACGGGATCAAACGTTATACAATGAACGACGGCCCTCACGGCTTTAACAACAACGGCACTTCCTTCCCTTGCGAAAATATACTTGCCTGCACATGGAATCTGGATCTTGCGACCGCGCTCGGTCTGATCGTCGGAGCGGAGGGGTATGAGATCGGCTGCGGCATGTGGCTCGCACCGGCGATGAATCTTCACCGGAATCCGATCGCCGGACGCAACAGTGAATATTATTCAGAAGATCCGCTTATCAGCGGCATGTTCGCCGTGGCGGAGATCCGGGCGGTGCAGAGCATGGGCCTTTCCGCGTGCGCCAAGCATTTTGTATGCAACGAAAAGGAAACGAACAAGCTCTCGAGCGATTCGCGGGTCTCCGAGCGGGCACTGCGCGAACTGTATCTCAAACCGTTTGAGATGGCGGTGACGATCGGTCATGTGACTGGTGTTATGAGCTCCTATAATCTGGTCAACGGTGTCCCGGCTTCCGAAAATGCCGAACTTCTGCGCGGGATACTGCGCGACGAATGGGGCTTTGAAGGCGTGGTTACCGGCGACTGGAACAACAATAAAGACGCAGTGAAAGAGCTGAACGCGGGCAACAACATCCGCGAGCCGTATACGTATTGTGACATAAGTGTCCTGCAAAAGGCGATCGCTTCTAAAAAGATCACCCGCGAGACGCTGGAAGAAGGTGCTTCGCGTGTGCTGTACGCGATCATGCGCGCCCGAAGCTATTATAAGAATCATCCGTGCACAGACGAACATCGGTACGAAAACGGAGTCTGCGCGGTTTGCCATAATCCGGATCCCAACAACAGGGCAACGCTCAGTACACGCATATACAAGCTGCTTAACAATATAGACGAAGACGAGCCGACGGTTGACCCGACGGATAAAACTCCTGCGCCCGGGACAGATAATGCAAAACCCAAAAGCCCAGTGATCCCGTTTGTTATAGCCGGTGCGGTGCTGATCGCTGCCGGCGCTGTGACTGGAATAGTTATTGCCGTGAAAAAGAAAAAGCAGAAGGACTGAGCGCAGCGCGATCATTGAAAAGTAGACAAGGTAATAATATAATATAATAGACCGCTTATGCGGGGTTCAACCATGTATTACGGCAGTCGGGGAGGTACGAACCTATGAAAGCGAAAAGGATAACCGGGATAATACTGGCAATATGTCTTTTATTCACCATGATACCGATGGCAGCGGCGGAAGGCGCCGGATCGACGGGAGTCACGGAGGTATCTGATCACGACGAACTTCAGGCGGTACTTGACGCCGGAGGAACGGCAAAGCTCGTGCATGATATCGAGGGCGGCGTGACAGTCACAAGAGAAGCGGTCATTGACCTTAACGGGTTTGTCCTCAACGGCGGGATCGATATACCACGGAATTCCGGAGGCTCTCTGACACTCAAAGACAGCGATCCTGCTTCTACCCACAATTCCATGACATATACGGACCCGACCGACGGAGTCACAGTATATGAGGTCAAAGGCGGCGTGGTTACCGGCAGAATATCGGTCAATGCCAAGGGGCAGTTTTTTATGGAAGCCGGAACGCTTACCGGATCCAGCGGTATTTTTGTTAATAACGGTACAGTTGTTATGTCCGGAGGTACGATAGCCGGAATAACCGGCGGTGTCGGGGAATTTGAAAGTGAAGATGGAACATGGGCCAGCGGAGGAGTTGTATTTGTATCCGGGGTAAAAGGTTCCTTTACGATGGAGGACGGCCTTATTACATGTAACGTCGGAAGAAAGAAGTATGACTTCGAAAATAGAATCTATAATGATGTGGGCATAGGCGTAGATCAGGGTACGTTTACCATGAAAAGTGGATCGATCACAAGGAACGTTTATGCCAACGGCGGCGGCGTTGCTATTCGTGAAGACGGCGTTTTCAATATGCTGGGAGGCGAGATCTCCTGGAACCAGGCACAAAACGGCGGCGGTGTATATGTTGATTACGGAACGTTCAATATGTCCGGCGGAAGTATCGCATACAACACTGCCAATTCCGGCGGAGGGATAATGACGAGCGGCTGGCACTTTGCTTGGTCATCAACGTTCATTGACGGTGTCCCTCATCTCACTTTCCCGATCAGTAAATATGTTAATATTACCGGCGGCAGCATCACCGGTAACAAGGCCCTGGATGGCGGCGGAATCCTTTTGATCTGTCCTACTCATCTTGAAATATCCGACGCATCCGTTACCGACAATATTGCGGAGACGCAGGGCGGAGGAATTAGGATCGGCAGAGTGATTTTAACAATTGATGGGAATAAGGAAGGTACTTATAGTTATCCAATTAATGGAACGCATGAGATCGAGCTTCAGAATTGCGTTATCAGCGGAAATACAGCGGGAGAAAACGGAGGCGGAATGTGGGTTCCTCCGCTTGAAAATCAGGAAAAAGCTACAGTTGACTGGCCGGATTATTCTGGCGATGTATTCTTTCCGCAGAGTATATTCAACGTGTATGACAATGTGGTTATAAGCGACAACACCAGCGAGGGCAATGGCGGGATAAAACCTGACGACCTTTATCTTGCCGGAGAAGCATTAATTACCGCTGCCGGAGATATGACGGGGACCACCATAGGAGTGACCTCCGAAAAGGCACCCACCAGAGAAGAGCCCATTCTCCTTACCAAAAACCTTTCCGAATTCGGCAACGCAAAGAACTTCTTCAGTGACGATGATATTTACAGCATTGGCCTGAACGACGAGGGCGAAGCGCTGCTCGGCATATTTTTTGCCGATCTAACCTTCGAAGTGATCTGGTATGATAAGGACGGCAACATGGTATACCCGAGTGCCGACGTGAATTGCATGCTTCAGGTTTCCGCGGACAAGGGAGAGACATGGACCCCTGTCCAGACCATATTGGGCACGAACGGCAACACTTACATTGTCCGTGACAATACGTACGACGTGTACGACATAAGAGTTGCCAGAGCAGGCAGCAATTACGCCGGGGACTGGCGTATAATACTCGAAGATATTCCGACGACAGACAGCGACGGCAACCGTTTGATCTACAGGCTCGTGGAGGATGCTCCGATGACCGTCGGGAGCTCCGTTTACTATTGCCTTGAGTACGATGATATAACTTACGATCCAGACGGAGCATTCACCGCCAGGTTCGTTATTCCCGGTCAGATCGGCTATACCTTACATAATATGGGCGAGCCCAAAAGCGATGATCAGGCAAACGCTGTCATTGTCAACTATGAGCCGGACCCGGAGGCTTACACGCTGGCAGTAATCAAAGTCGACTTCTCCAATCAAAATAGTAGGCTCCAGGGAGCGGATTTCAAGCTGTATGATGAAAACAAGGCCTTGATCGCTAAAAGAACGTCGGACAAAGACGGAACGGCGGATTTCTGGGGATATATTACACCTCCGGACGATGGTAGCGGCTGGGGCAGCGGAGTAGGTGAGACTTCCGGCTCCACAAGAACGGTGACCTACACGCAGGATGTAAAATACTACTTAGAGGAGAGCAGGGCTCCCGAGGGATATCTGACGGCTTCTGAAAAAGAGTTGGTAGTAACGTGGACAAAGGTTGAGAGATATGGAAAGCGAAGCGCCGATAGTCCGTGGACGCTTATGGGCGTAGTCTACTCATGCACAGCTGTTGTCGACGGCGCCTACGCTTCCGTTGATATCGATTCGAAGACCATTTCGTTCGAGGTCGCTAACGAGAAGACAGCCGTTTATGTTTCGAACGTTGACGTCGACAACGGTTGGGAAATCGAAGGCGCAAATCTGCAGATCATTGACAGCAACAACAATGTTGTTGAAGAGTGGATAGCCGGGAGCGATGCTCAGAAGATCGAGGGGCTGAAGATCGGAGAAGTGTACACGCTTCATGAAGAAACAGCGCCTGACGGATATAAGATCACCGGGGATGACAAGTTTACGATCGACGCGGCGGGAGAGGTCACATTTACCGGCAGCACGACGGTGGACGGGAGCGGCAATACCGTTATGCTCGTCGAAAATGAATTAACTGCAGTATATGTGTCGAAAGTTGACGTCGCCGACGGTGAGGAGGTCGAAGGGGCGAAACTTCAGATCATCAATAGCGAGGGCAATGTTGTTGATGAGTGGTCCTCCAAGAAAAATGCATATGAGATAAGAGGCTTGAAGACCGGCGAGGAGTATACCCTTCACGAGGAGATCGCACCGGAAGGCTACACGGTGGCGGCAGACACAAAGTTCTCGCTGGATGCAGAAGGTAAATTGACTTCCACGGGCAGCACAACGGTTGACGAAAACGGAAATACTGTTATGCTGGTCGAAAACGCGAAAACCGTCATTTATGTCTCGAAAGTTGACGTTGCCGACGGAATCGATGTCGAAGGCGCGAAACTTCAGATAATCGACAACGGCGGGAATGTGGTCGAAGAGTGGATCTCGGCTGGCACCGCCCACAAGATCGAGGGCCTGAAGACCGGCGAAGAGTATACTGTTCATGAGGAAATTGCGCCGGAAGGCTACACGGTAGCGGCGGACACGAAGTTCACGCTTGACGCGGACGGGAAAGTGACTTCCACGGGCAGCACTTCGACTGATGAAAACGGAGACACAGTGCTTATCGTTGAAAATGCAAAAACCATTATCCGTATATTGAAAGCGGACGTTGCAGACGGGAGAGCGGTCGAAGGCGCAAAACTCCAGATCCTCGATAACGAAGGAAATGTGATCGATGAGTGGACATCAAATTCTGAAGCACGTGTTATCGAAGGGCTGAAGACCGGCGAGGAATATACGATCCAAGAGAAAGTGGCTCCCGAAGGCTATACAGTCACGACGGATACGACCTTCACGATCGATGTTACAGGAAAGATAACCACGACAGGCAGTCTGACGGTGGACGAGAACGGAAATACCGTTATGCTGGTTGAGAATGCAAAGACTGTTGTGTATGTCTCTAAAGTGGATATCGATGGCGGCTGGGAAGTCGAAGGCGCGACGCTTCAGATCATTGACAGCAACGGAAATGTCGTGGAAGAGTGGATCTCGGCTGCCGATGCCCATAAGATAGAGGGACTCAAGACCGGTGAGGAGTATA
>JAFZSK010000121.1 GCA_017620915.1 Clostridia bacterium
CAGAAAACGTAGCCCTCTTCGATGCCGTAGTCCGTCAGATTCAGCACGTTATCCATCGCGTTGTGGCGGTAGTAGTCCTTGCCAGATTTGATCTCGATCGGCAGGATTCTGCCGTCCTCTTCGATTACGAAGTCAAGCTCGCCGAACTTTTTGCTGTTGTAGTACTAGAGCGTATAGCCGTGCGCGGTCAGCTCTTCTGCGGCAACGTTTTCGTAAATGGAACCGAAGTTTATTGTTGTTTCATGCTGCAGGATCTTGAGCTGGATCTCGTTCCCGTACTGTGCGGCAAGCAGGCCGACGTCGTTCGAGAACAGTTTGAAAAGATTCTGTGACTTGGAGAGCAGCAGCGGAACTCTCGGCTCGTCCACCACGTTCGCCGGGAGCGCGACGCCGGCGTTTTTCAGCCACAGGAAGCTGTCGTAATACTTGTCAAACCGCGCTTTTTCATTGAGATTTTTCAGGATGAAGCGCTTATTTTTCGCGTTCAGCTCGCTGGGGATCAGGTCGAAGATTTCGTTGAGGTAGAGACGGTTCTTCTCGTCGTATTTTGAAATATCGCGCTTGTAAAGCCGGATGATCGCACTTTGCGCGTCGGCGACTTTGCGGAGGTTCTTCGTTTCCAGATAAGTGGAGACCGCTTCCGGCATACCGCCTACGATGAGGTAAAGCTCGAACAGTGCCGTCATGCGCTCGTGGATAAATGCGTCCACGGGCTTTTTCTGTTCGAACGAGACCCGGAGCGCGTCGATGACCTTTGCGCCGACGTTGTTCGCCCAGGCAAATTCCTCAAAATCGAGCGGGTACATCGTGACGATGTCCATGTATCCCACCGGAGCGGAAATGATGTCTTTGAAAACGGTTCCGAGCAGAGACCCGCTGAGGATATAGGAATATTTGCCGTCCTGCACAAGGTACTTGATTTGCGTGATCAGCTCCTTGCACTCCTGCACCTCGTCGAAGAAGATCATCGTTTTTCCCGGGATCATCCGGTCGCCGAAAAGCGCGGAAAGGCGCAGCAAAATCTCGTCCGCACCCTGCGCCCCCTCGAAAAGCGTGATATAGTCCGGATTCTCGATGAAATCCATTTTGATCAAGCTGTCGTAGTGGTCGTTTGCGAACTGCTCGATTATATAGGACTTACCGACCTGACGGGCGCCGATGATCATCAGCGCCTTTTTCGGGTTGTCCTTGTAGAACTCTTCAATTTGCTTTGTGATTTTACGTTGGAGCATTCTTCATCCTCCCATATTTCTCGATGGTATTATCGTAACACAAATCCACGGAGAAATCAAGAGATAATTTACACTTTTCCATGAACTTTTTCGCTAAATCACCGCACTTTTCTTGACACGCTCTTCCGGCAACCTGTTTGCGGAAGCCGATAAACGAAATATGCGATACACATTTCGCTTCATTTCGCATAATTTCGCATAGATTTCGCTTGGAATTTCGCATTCTTTCGTTTTGAAGTTCTTTCTCTTGATCGGGAAAGGACTTTTTTGTATTCAAAAAACAGTTTGGCTCTCCGGGGAGCAGCTATATACACGGGAGCCACTCTGATCCGGAATCCCCAGTGCTGTTTGGAACTTCGCGCGTCGAAAACCCTTGAAATATAAGGGTTTTCGGTAATTGAACATTGACAAAAACAGTCGAGTTCTCCCCATGTTTTCTCCTCATTTTCCGCAAAAAAATCAACGGCAGAAGACGCACTTCTGCCGCCTGAAACATATCCCGTTTGTCCGGGATTACATACGGAGCGATATCATATACAGCATGGAAGGAGGAAGGAAAGAATCGTTTTTTACTTCAGAATGCTCTATCTGTGGCAGGAATTGAAAACTCTAAAGACTTTCAAATGAGGCGCGAAGCCGTAATAGCCAACAAGTATAACCTGACATCTGTGACAGCACGTATTCTTAACGGAGACGGTGGAGCCTGGATAAAACAAGTGGTTGATGATTCGACGATATTTCAATTAGATCCGTTCCATCGCAATAAGGCAATCACATCTCTTGTGCACGATCCAAAGGCGTCAGATAAGATCAAAGGCTTAATAAACGAAGGTAAAATTGACGATATGTTTTCGTTTCTTCGCATGTATATTGACAGCATAGACGATAGCGAAGAGACTTCAAATGCCGAAGAGCTGTATTCTTACCCGAAAAACAACGAAGACGGGCTGTTGGATTACCGCATTCAAGAACCGTGCCTTCCAGATAGTCTCGCGGGATTTGTTTATCGCAACCTCGGCACAATGGAAAACCACAATTCTCTGATCATTGCAAGAAGAATGAAACATAATCATACTACGTGGAGCAAAAAGGGCGCAAACAATATGGCCAAGATACTGGCAGCGAAATTCAGTGGTTCATTGAATGAAACAGTGCACGACATTTTTGCGCACGATCTAACAAACAACAATACAGAGAACCCTTTAAAAAGACGCACTAGAACGAGTTGCGGAAGAATTGCAAAGAGAGAAGGGAAAGGATATGAATACCCTGTTAAAGGCTCGTTTACACCTGTTCAGGGCCCTTTGAGGGGAACCTGGGCAAATATATCCGGCATCAATGGTACATGATTTGCCAACGAATACTTGACACAGTCCGATAAAAGGCGGGAATTTGCCAATTCCCGCTTTTTTTGTTATAATAATATATTGCAAGTACGCCGGACGGTCGCGGGTACACGACGAAAGGACGTACCTGAGGAAAGTCCGGGCTCCGCAGGGCAGGATGCCGGTTAACGGCCGGTGAAGGTGACTTCAAGGAAAGTGCAACAGAAAACAACCGCCCGCGCACGCGGGTAAGGGTGAAAAGGCGAGGTAAGAGCTCACCGCCGCGGTGGTAACACAGCGGGCAGTGTAAACCCCATCCGGAGCAACACCGCAGAAGGGACGCTAAGTTGGCCCGACAGTCCCAAGGGTGGCTAAAGGCACGCGGCAACGCGCGACCGCAGATAGATGACCGTCCGCGACAGAACCCGGCTTACGGCGTGCTTGCTTTTATTTGTTTGGTATTTGGATATTGACGCCGGCGGCGGACAACGCGGCCCACAGGAATGGTGCGTATGAAAAACACGATCAGATCAAATAAACGGATACCGGCGCTCGCGCTCGCAGCGGCGCTGTTGCTGACAATACTGCTTTCCGGCTGCAGCGCTAAAAACCGCAATAATGTCAAACCGACGGTCTCGCCCGTAAATACCGGCACGGTCGCCATCGTCACCGACGCTCCGGTCAATACCGGCGGACCTGCCGTAACTGATGCTCCGGTCAATACCGGCGAGCCTGCCGTCACCGACGCGCCGGCTATCACAAATGCACCGACGGACGCTTTCACGCCGGATCCGGCTGCAACAGGAACGACGGCAGCGGCGTTGACTCCGACTGCGGCTGCGACTGCTGCATTGACTCCGACCGCACCTGCGACCGTGACGCCGGAACCGACCGCGACGCCGGAGGCACAGCCCACGACCTGGGGCGATCCGGTATTGCCCACAGATCAGGGACCGTTCCTCGGATTGACCGGCAAGACCTGGGATGAATACCCGTATCTGAAATCGGAGAGCGAGTTCCGCGTGATCGTCAGAATGCTGTCAGCGCGCATAAACGACGGTATGTCGCTGCCGGAAAAGATCCGCGCCGCGCATGACTGGATCGTGCTCACGTACCAGTACGACACTACGCCGAAATCCCGCCATCTGAGTTCGATGCTGGAGACCGGTGCCGGCGTGTGCCAGTGCTATGCGGAACTGTTTTATGTGTGCATGGGCGAACTGGGAGTGCCGTGCCGGTTTATCAGCGGCACGGCGAAAGGCGAGAGCCACGCCTGGAACGCGATCGAGCTCGAAGGCGAGTGGTATTATGTTGACGTCACCTGGGACGATCCGCTGATCGGCGGGCATTCCGATTACCCCGACGGCACGAACCTGCGGTACACGTATCTGATGGTGCCGCTGTCAACGATCTCAAAAGACCATACTGCGGACACGGCGCTGCCGGCGCCCGCCGGAACGTCAACGCGCTATAACGAGCAGGCCGGCGCCGCCCGCGAGGCGGAGGTGCGGAGCGAGCTGGAGGCGCGTATTGCCGCCGGCCAGGTGAAGAACGGCTTCATCGTTGCCTCCGCGTCCGAGTTGGACAGTGTGATCGATTCCATTGCGGCCGTGCTTGCGGAAAAGGCGGCGCAGGGCGACCGGGAGTTCACGTTCACGTTGTATTATAAAGCTGACGAACTGAGTTTTGATACTGTGACAGCCAAAGCCAAAACGGTCCTGCTCGGGACCGCGGCGAACGCGTATCAGGCAGCAGTGACTATAAAAATGAACAGCATCAGCGGCGAGTATTACAGCACGCTGACGGGCACACTGACGGCGCAGTAGGTTTTTGAACAGGGGACAGACGTATGAACATCACGGTCTATCTGGGCTCGGCCCGGGGCAACGACGATAAACTCACCGAGGCGGTGCGCGAACTGGGGACCTGGATCGGCCGCTCGGGCCATGCTCTGGTATACGGCGGCTCAAAGTCCGGGCTGATGGGCGAACTGGCCGAGAGCGTATTGCTGGCCGGCGGCCGGGTCACGGGCGTGGAGCCGCAGTTTTTTATTGACGCCGGTCTGGTGTATGACGCAATTGACGAACTGATCGTGACGCAGGATATGTCGGAGCGGAAGGCGATAATGATCGCCCGGGGCGACGCGTTCGTCGCGTTTCCGGGCGGCACGGGCACGCTGGAGGAGATCGCGGAGATCATGTCGAAAGTGGCGCTCGGGCATACGGACGCGCCGTGCATCCTATACAACCTGAACGGTTATTACGAGGGGCTCAAAGCGCAGCTTTCCCACATGATCGCGCTGGGGCTGTCAACGCCCGAACAGCAGCGCGGCATCTATTTCGCGGATGATCTGGCCGGGATCGTACGGATCCTGGAGCGCGGCTGAGGTCAACGCTCTTTCTTACGCATTCTGTCAAACGCGGCGCCGATAAAGCCTTTGAACAACGGATGAGGCTTGTTCGGACGCGACTTGAATTCCGGATGATATTGTACGCCCACGAAGAACGGGCGTTCGGACAATTCTACCGTTTCCACCAGCATTCTGTCGGGGGACATACCGCTGAGCGTCAATCCGCACGCCTGAAGGGCATCGCGGTAGTCGTTGTTGAACTCGTAGCGGTGGCGGTGGCGTTCGCTGATCTTGTTTTCGCCGTAGCAGCGCGCCATCGTTGTCCCCGGTACGATCTCGCATGGATACGCGCCGAGCCGCAGCGTGCCGCCTTTGTCGATCTCATCGCTTTGACCGGGCATGAAATCGATCACCTTATGTTTGCACTGTTCATCGAATTCGCCGGAGTTGGCGTCGGCAATGCCTGCTACGTGCCGCGCAAACTCGATCACGGCGATCTGCATTCCCAGACACACACCGAAATACGGTATATTCTTCTCCCGCGCGTACTCCGCGGCGGTGATCATGCCCTCGATGCCCCGGCTGCCGAAGCCGCCCGGCACGATGATGCCGTCCAGACCGCCCAGAGTCTCTTCCACCGTTTCTTTAGTGATGGTCTCGGAATCGATCCAGTGGATCTTGATGTGTGTATTGTAGTAGTAGCCCGCGTGGCGCAGCGCCTCCGCTACGGACAGATACGCATCGTGGAGTCCGACGTATTTGCCCACGAGCCCGATATGCACGGTATACGGCCGGGATTTGATGCGCGCTACCATTTCGGACCATTCGGTCAGATCCGGCTCGGGCGTCTTGAGCCCGAGCTCGCGGCACACCACCGCGGAAAAACCGGACTTTTCCAGCATCAGCGGCGCTTCGTACAGGTTCGGGAGCGTGAGGTTTTCGATGACGCAGTCTTTGCCCACGTTGCAGAACAGGGAGATCTTGTCAAAAATGCTGTCCTCCAGCGGTTCGTCGCAGCGCAGGATGATGATGCCCGGATTGACGCCCATACCCTGCAGTTCTTTGACCGAGTGCTGGGTGGGTTTGGTCTTGTGCTCTTCCGAGGCATGCAGGTACGGCACCAGCGTCACGTGGATGAACAAGCTGTTTTCGCGGCCCACTTCCAGCGCGATCTGGCGCGCCGCCTCGATGAACGGCTGGGATTCTATATCGCCGATCGTGCCGCCGATCTCTGTGATGACCACATCCGCATCGGAATGCCGCCCCACGTTGTACACGAAATTTTTGATCTCGTTGGTGATGTGGGGGATGATCTGCACCGTCGAGCCCAGGAACTCGCCGCGGCGCTCTTTGTTGAGGACGTTCCAGTACACTTTGCCGGTGGTGAGGTTGGAGTATTTGTTCAAGTCTTCGTCGATGAACCGCTCGTAGTGGCCGAGGTCCAGGTCGGTCTCCGCGCCGTCTTCGGTCACAAATACTTCGCCGTGCTGGTACGGGCTCATGGTGCCGGGGTCAACGTTTATGTACGGATCCAGCTTCTGCGCAGCTACTTTCAGCCCGCGCGATTTCAGCAGCCGCCCGAGGGACGCTGCCGTGATGCCCTTGCCCAGTCCGGAGACAACGCCGCCGGTCACGAAAATGTACTTTGTCATGGAAAACTCCTCCTCATTGATCCGGTTTATTCCCATTCCACCGTTGCCGGCGGTTTTGAGGTTATATCGTATACGACCCGGGTGATCCCTTTGATCTCGTTGGTGATGCGGCTGCTGGCGCGCTCCAGTATCTCATACGGCAGGCGGGCCCATTCCGCGGTCATGAAGTCGTCCGTCTTGACCGCCCGAAGCGCCAGCGTATATCCGTACGTGCGCGCGTCACCCATGACACCCACGGTCTTCGTGTCCGTCAAAACCGCGAAATACTGCGCGCAGCTCTGCAGGGGGTCTGTCCCCGCGTTCAAAAGCCCGAAGTCAAGTTCTTCGCGGAAGATCGCATCCGCCTCCCGCAGTAGTTCCAGCTTGGCTTCGGTGATCTCGCCGATCACGCGTACGGCGAGGCCGGGGCCGGGGAAGGGTTGCCGCCGGACCAGTTCGCGCGGGATGCCGAGCTTTTCGCCTACTTCGCGCACTTCGTCCTTGAACAGTTCCCGCAGCGGTTCCACGATGCCCTCGAACGCCATTATCTGCGGCAGTCCGCCCACATTGTGGTGGCTTTTGATCACGGCGGAATCGCCTTTGCCGCTCTCGATCACGTCGGGATAAATCGTGCCCTGAGCCAGCAGATCCAGCCGGCCGAGCTTCTTCGCTTCATCTTCAAACACGCGGATGAACTCTTCGCCGATGATCTTGCGTTTGCGTTCCGGCTCGTTGACGCCTTTGAGACGGGTCAGGAAGCGGTCTTTGGCGTTGACCCGGATGATGTTGAGCCCGAGCTTGCCGCCCAGCGTCTGCTCCACGTAGTCACCTTCGTTTTTGCGCAAGAGGCCGTGGTCAACAAATACGCAGTACAGATCGCCGCCGATCGCCCGGTGCAGCAGCACTGCTGCCACGGAGGAGTCAACGCCGCCGGACAGCGCCAGCAGCACTTTCTTGCCCGCGAGTTCGGCCCGGTACCGCGCCACGGTGCTTTCGATAAAGTCGTCCATCACCCAGTCCGCGCGGCAGCCGCAGATCTCAAAAATGAAATTGCGCAGTATCTGCGTGCCGTATTCGGTGTGTGTGACTTCCGGGTGGAACTGCACGCCGTACAGCCTGCGAACGTCGTTTGCCATGGCGGCGCAGGCGCAATTCTTTGTGCGGGCGATGGCGCGGAAACCGGGCGGCAGCAGCTTTACCTGGTCCGTGTGGCTCATCCAGCACACGCTTTCCTGCGGCACGTCCCGGAACAGCGCGCAGTCATCGATATACAGCTCGGTTTTGCCGTATTCGCTGCCGCCTTCCGCCGGGGCGATATTGCCGCCTTCTGTGAACGCCAGCAGCTGATGACCGTAGCAGATGCCCAGCACCGGTATGCCCAGTTTCAACACCGCGGGGTCAACGCGCGGCGCACCGTCCGCGTACACGCTGTTCGGTCCGCCCGTGAATATGATCCCTTTATACCCGGCGGCGGCAATACCCTCCGCGCCGATCGCGCTGTACGGCTTGATCTCGGCATACACATGTTCCGCGCGTACCCGCCGCGCGATCAGCTGGTCGTATTGACCTCCGAAATCCAGAACCAGGATCTTGTCCATGCTTTGCCTCCGCTTATTTATCCAGTTCCACCGTGAACGCTTTCGCGCCGGCGAGCTTTTTACGCACTTTTACTACAAACGCCTCGACCTGTTCCGGACAGCGGCCGATATACAGTGCCGGATCCAGCAGCGCTGTCAGTTCCTCCGCCGTGAGCCCCAGTTCCTTCTGCGCCAGCAGCCGGTCACCGAGATCGCAGCGGCCGCCGTCCTTCAGCACCGCCGTGGCTTCCATCGAACATTTGCGGATGATTTCGTGGATCTGCTGGCGGTCGCCGCCGCGCTTGACCGCTTCCATCATGATGTTCTCGGTGGCAATAAACGGCAGATATTCCCGCACGGTGCGGTCAATTACTTTTTCGTTGACCCGTATCCCGGCAGCCACGTTCGCCAGCAGCCTCAGTATCGCGTCCGCGCACAGGAAACCTTCCGGCAGACTGATGCGCCGGTTCGCCGAATCGTCCAGCGTACGCTCCAGCCATTGCGTGGAAGCTGTGCCCGCCGCGTTGGCCGCGTCCGCCATCAGGTAGCGGGAGAGGGAACAGATGCGTTCGCAGCGCATGGGATTGCGTTTGTATGCCATGGCGGAAGAACCGATCTGATCTTCCTCGAAGGGCTCATCTAATTGCCGGTCGTGCTGGAGCAGCCGTATGTCGGTGGCAAGCTTGCAGCAGGTCTGGGCGATCGCCGCGAGCGCGTTCAGGATCCGGCTGTCAACTTTGCGCGGATACGTCTGACCGCACACATCGAAGCATTCGTCAAACCCGAAATCCGCGGCGATAATGCGGTTCATCTCGTCGATCCTGCCCGCGTCGCCGTCGAACAGGTCCATAAAGCTCGCTTCGGTGCCGGTGGTGCCGCGGCAGCCCAGGAACTTGATATTGCCCAGCGCGAAATCCACCTCATCCAGGTCGGAACAGAGGTCCTGGATCCAGAGCGTTGCCCGCTTGCCCACGGTGACCGGCTGCGCCGGCTGATAATGCGTGTAGCCCAGCGTGGGCAGCGCTTTGTATTTCTCTGCAAAGCCGCAAAGGGAGAGAATCACGCCCGCCAGTTCCTCCCGGATATAGCGCAGCGCGTCCCGGTAGATGATCAGGTCGGCGTTGTCCGTGACGTAGCAGCTCGTGGCGCCAAGATGTATGATGCCGGCGGCCGCGGGGGCAACTTTACCGTACGCGTAAATATGCGCCATGACATCGTGCCGGACGGCTTTTTCCCGGGCCGCGACGCATTCGTAGTCAATATCGGTCACGTGCGCCGCCAGTTCGTCCACCTGTGCCTGCGTCACCGGCAGCCCGAGCCGCATTTCCGCCCGCGCCAGCGCGACCCAGAGCCGGCGCCACGTCTGATACCGGGTGTCCGCGGAAAACAATTTCTTCATGTATTCGGAGGAGTACCGCGCAGAGAACGGCGATTCGTATCGGTCGGTCATAGCTGCTTCTCCCTGATGATAATGCTTTCGCGTTCCGCACCTACGGAGATGTAGGTGATCGGGCAATTAATGGCGCTCTCGATGTACTCCACATACGCGCGTGCCGCCGCGGGCAATTCGTCCCACTCCTTAACGCCGCTTATGTCGCACTGCCAGCCTTCTACATACTCGATTACCGGCCTTGCCTCCGCCAGTTTTGAAGGGAAGGGGAAACGGCCGGTCTCGACGCCGTCGATCTTGTACGCGGCGCACACCGGGATCTCGTCCATATAGCTGAGCACGTCCAGTTTGGTCAGCGCCACTTCGGAGGCGCCCTGCATCTTCACGCCGTAGCGTGTTGCCACCAGGTCAATGGGACCCACACGGCGGGGGCGGCCGGTCTTGGCGCCGTATTCCGCGCCGGCGGTGCGGAGCTTGTCCGCTTCTTCACCGAACAGTTCGCACACGAAGGGGCCTTCGCCCACGCAGGTGGAATAGGCTTTGACCACGCCGATCACGTTGTCCACGCGCGCTGCGGGACAGCCGGCGCCGATGGGCGCGTAGGCCGCGAGGGTGTTGGACGACGTGGTGTACGGATAAATGCCGAAATCGATGTCCCGGAGCGTGCCGAGCTGCGCTTCAAACATTATGCGTTTGCCTTCGGCCGCGGCGGCGTCAATAAACTCCGACGTGTCGCATACGAAAGGTTTGATCTTTTCGCCGTACTCGTCCAGCCATTCGGTCAGTTTTTCGAGAGTGTACCGCTCGGCGCCGTAAACGCGCTCCAGGGTGAGATTCTTCCATTCCAGCAGCTCCGCCAGGTGCGCTTCCAGCTGCGCCCGGTCGAACAGTTCGCCGGCCATCACGGTCTTTTTCTGGTATTTGTCCGAATAGAACGGCGCGATGCCCTGCTTGGTGGAACCGTATTTCCTGTCGGCCAGCCGGTTCTCCTCGAGTTCATCCAGGTCGCGGTGCCAGGGGAGCAGCAGCGAGGCGCGCTCGCTGATCTTGAGATTGTCGGGCGTGATCGGGACGCCTTTCGACGATACGAGTTCGATCTCTTTCCAAAGGTTTTCGGGGTCGAGGGCAACGCCGTTGCCTAAGATGTTGACGACGCCGGCCCGGAAGATGCCGGACGGGAGCAGGTGCAGTGCAAACTTGCCCTTGTCGTTGATCACGGTGTGGCCCGCGTTGCCGCCGCCCTGATACCGGACAACGATGTCGTACTGCTCAGTGAGCAGATCCACCATTCTGCCTTTGCCTTCATCGCCCCAGTTGATACCTACTACAGCACAGTTGCTCATTTCAAGTCCTCCAATATAATAGACTTGCTTATATTATACACTTTTCATTTGCCGCTGTCGCCGTAATTTGAGAGCACGCGTGCCGACGGGTCGTTGACGTCGCAGCCCGCCCAGGTCTTGTTGGGCATCCAGAAGTCTGTTATCATTGCCGACTGTCCCGGGTAGTACTTTTCGAATATGTCCCGGTACAGCAGCGATTCTTTTGTGAAGGGCTGTGCGTGCGTGTATTTTGCCCGTCCGGCCTCGAATTCCGCGTCGGAATATACCTCTTCCGCGTATGCTTTCAGGTAGTCCACCATCGAATGGCCGACGGCGTCCGAGAACGCCGCTTTTTCGCGCCACAGGATGCTGTCGGGGAGGTAGCCCAGCCCTTCGAACGCATGCCGCAGCAGGTATTTGCCTTTGCCGTACCGGTTGAGCTTCATTTCGGGGTCAATGCTCATCACATACCCGGCGAAGTCCAGGTCGCCAAAGGGCACGCGCGCTTCGAGAGAGTTGACCGAAATGCAGCGGTCCGCCCGCAGTACGTCGTACATGTGCAACTCCCGCACGCGCTTTTCCGCCTCGTGCTGGAACGCTTCCGCGTTGGGCGCGAAGTCAGTGTATTTGTAGCCGAACAGTTCATCAGAGATCTCGCCGGTCAGCAGCACCCGGATGTCGGTGGTCTCGTGGATTGCTTTGCAGACCAGGTACATGCCGATGCTGGCGCGGATCGTGGTGATGTCGTATGTGCCCAGAAGTTCGATCACTTTTTCCAGGGAAGCGATCACGTCTTCGGGCGTCATGTATACTTCCGTGTGGTCCGCACCGATGTGATCCGCTACCTGCCGCGCGTATTTGAGGTCAATGGCGTCTTCGCTCATACCGATGGCGAACGTCCGGACCGGCTGCGCGCTTTTGCGGGCGGCAATCGCGCACACCAGCGAAGAATCCAGCCCGCCGGACAACAGAAATCCCACTTTTGCGTCCGCCACCAGGCGCTTTTCGACGCCGGTGATCAGTTTTTCGCGGATGTTCCGGCAGACGGTCTCCAGATCGTCGCGGCATACGGCGTCAACTCTGGAAATATCGCGATAGCACACGAATTTACCGTTTTTGTAATAATGTCCGGGCGGGAAGGGACGTATTCCGGATACCACCGGCACGAGGTTTTTGGCTTCGCTGGCAAACACGATAGTGCCGTTCTCGTCATACCCGTAATACAGCGGCCGGATCCCGAACGGGTCCCGGGCGGCGATCCATTCATCCGTCCGGCCGTCGTAGATCACGCACGCAAACTCCGCGTCCAGTTTTGCAAAGAGGTCTGTCCCCTGTTCAAAATAGGCGGGGAGGAGGATCTCGCAGTCGCTGCCGCTGCGGAATGTGTATCCTTTCGCCTCGAGGCGCGCTTTTTCTTTTTCAAAGCCGTAAAGCTCGCCGTTGCAGACGGCCAGGCAGCCGTCACGCTCGAAGGGCTGCATGCCTTCGGGAGTCAGTCCCATTATCGACAGCCGGTGAAAACCCATGGCGCCGCTGCCGGCGGTGAGCAGGCGGGTGTCGTCCGGGCCGCGGGATGTTGTCCGCAAGAACCCTTCCAGAAATGCTTTATTGTCCGCAACGCGGCCGCAATATCCGATGATCGAACACATTGTTGTTCTCCTGCTCCGTTGCCTTATTACTCCACATCCTGCAGCGCGTCGTAGCCTTCCTCGCCGGTGCGCACTTTAACGACGTTCTCTACATCGTATACGAAGATCTTGCCGTCGCCGATATGGCCGGTGTACAGCACCTTCTTCGCGGTCTCGATCACCTGGCGCACGGGCACTTTGCTGACCACTATATCCACCTGGATCTTGGGCAGCAGGTTGGCTTCCACCGGAACGCCGCGGTAATACTCCGGCTGGCCTTTCTGGATCCCGCAGCCCAGCACGTGGGAAACGGTCATGCCGGTTATTCCGATGTCGATCATCGCGTTCTTCAGCGCTTCGAAACGCGGCTCTTTGCAGATGATCTCCACTTTGGTGAACTTCGGGGTGCCGGGTTCGAAGACCGGCACTTTTTTGACCGGGATCGCTTCCGCCGGAGGCGTGTCGCCGGTGACGGCAATGGCTTCGCTGTACGCGCCGACGCTGCTGTAATCCAGACTTTCTACGGCGGGCACGAAATCAGCGTACGCGCTCGGCAGGCCGTGCTCGGTCTTGTCGAGGCCTTTGATCTCCTCTTCATGGGAGACCCGGAGGCCGACGGTCTTTTTCAGGATAAAGAACGTGGCAGTCATCATCGCGGCGGTCCAGGCGAGGATCGCGGCAATGCCCAGGACCTGCACGCCCAGCAGCCGGAAGCTGCCGGTATAGAACAGGCCTTTCAGTCCGGCGGGCGCGGCGGGATCCGCCAGCAGTCCGACGGCGATCGTGCCCCATACGCCGTTGGCCAGATGCACGCCGATGGCGCCGACGGGGTCGTCAATATGCAGTTTGATGTCCAGCAGTTCGACCACGAGGACAACTAAAAAGCCGGAAACGATGCCGATGACGGCGGAGCCCAGCGCGTTGACCGCATCGCAGCCCGCGGTGACGCCCACCAGCCCGGCCAGTGACGCGTTGATACACATGGATACGTCCGGCTTGCCGTTCTTGATCCAGGTGAAGATCATGGTCACGCAGGTGGCGACTGCGGGGGCGATCGTGGTGGTCACGAATATTGAGGCCAGCGAGGGACCGTCCCACGCGGCGGCGCCGTTGAAGCCGTACCAGCCGAACCACAGGATGAAGCAGCCCAGCGCGCCGAGGGTGATGGAGTGGCCGGGGATGGCGTTGACCTTTTTGACCTTGCCTGCGCCGTCCTTAATATATTTGCCCAGCCGCGGCCCCACCATGATCGCGCCGATCAGCGCGGTGATCCCGCCCACCGAGTGGATCGCGGCGGAACCCGCAAAATCGTGGAAGCCCAGCTTGACCAGCCAGCCGTTTGAATTCCAGACCCAGCCCGCTTCGATCGGATAAACGAACAGCGAGATCACGCCGGAATAGATACAGTAGGAGAGAAATTTCGTGCGCTCCGCCATTGCCCCCGAAACGATCGTGGCCGCCGTAGCGCAGAACACCAGGTTGAATACGAAAGAAGGCGCGTTGCCGTCCCGCAGGAAGCCCCCGAAATCCGTGAGGATCTTCAGATTGGGCACTCCGATGAACCCCAGCACGTAATCTTCCGCCATCATCAGGCTGAAGCCCAGCAGCACGAAGACTACGGTGCCGATGCAGAAGTCCATCAGGTTTTTCATTATGATGTTGCCCGCGTTTTTCGCGCGGGTAAAGCCGGTCTCCACCATGGCGAAACCCGCCTGCATGAAGAACACCAGCGCGGCGCCGATAAGAAACCAGACGCCGAAAACTTCTTTCGAAGCAGCTTGTTCTATAAGTTTTGTGATCTCTTCCGTGAGCATATCGCGATCACCTCTTTGAAACGGGGTCTGTCCCCTTGTTCAAAACGGGGTCTGTCCCCGTGTTTAAATCATCTGACGCTGAACAGGATGTCGGCGTACGTGGGCATCGGCCAGTATTTCTTGTCAGTCTTCGTCTCGGCTTCATCGCAGGCGAGCCGCAGTTCGCACATTTTCGGCAGGACTTTGTCCCGGATCAGCCCGGATTCTTCGACGATATCGCCCGCTTCGCAGAGGCCGATAACGGCATTCTGCAGCTCGGCGGTCCGGGCGGAGATCACGTCGGCGAGGTCGGACAATTTTTTGACCAGCCCGGTCTCATACGCGCAGGCGATTGACGGATCTACCGCCTTTTTGGCTGCGACGTTGCGGGCAATGTCCGCGCTGAAACGCGCGACCGCCGGGGCGATGAGCGTTGCCGCCATGTCGATCATCGTATTGGCCTCGATCGTCACCGTCTTGCAGTAGTTCTCCAGCATGATGTCGCGGCGGGAGCGCAGTTCTTCCACAGTGAACACTTTATGCGCGGTCAGCATGGCTACGTTCTTTTTGTCCAGCAGGTGCGGCATGCAGTCGGCGGTGGTGCGGTAGTTGAGCAGGCCGCGGACTTCCGTTGCCTCCTTGATCCATGCGTCGTCGTAGCCGTTGCCGTTGAATATGATGCGCTTGTGATCCTTGATCGTCTTTTTGATCATCTCGTGCAGCGCCGTCTCGAAATCCGGCGCGCCTTCCAGCCGGTCGGCGTATATCTTCAGGCTCTCCGCCACCGCGGCGTTCAGCATGATGTTGGCGCAGGCAATGGAGTTGGAGGAACCCAGCATACGGAACTCGAACTTGTTGCCCGTGTATGCGAACGGGGAGGTGCGGTTGCGGTCGGTAGCGTCGCGGTTGAACTTGGGCAATACGTCCACGCCCAGCTTCATCTGCGTCTTTTCCGCACCCTGGTACGGGGTGTCGTTTTCGATTGCCTCCAGTACCGCGTTCAGTTCGTCGCCCAGGAACATGGAGATCACGGCGGGGGGCGCTTCGTTGGCGCCGAGGCGGTGATCGTTGCCCGCGGTGGCAACAGATATTCTCAGCAGATCCTGGTAGTCGTCCACGGCCTTGATCACCGCGCACAGGAACAGCAGGAACTGTGCGTTCTCGTACGGTGTCTCGCCGGGAGAGAGCAGGTTCACGCCTTCGTCGGTCTCGATGGACCAGTTGTTGTGCTTGCCGGAGCCGTTGATGCCCGCGAACGGTTTTTCGTGGAGCAGGCACACCAGCCCGTGTTTCGACGCGATCTTCTGCATCATTTCCATCGTCAGCTGGTTGTGATCGGTGGCAATATTCGTAGTGGTGAATATCGGCGCGAGCTCGTGCTGCGCGGGGGCAACTTCGTTGTGCTCGGTCTTGGCCATGATGCCGAGTTTCCAGAGCTCTTCGTTCAGTTCGGCCATGTACGCGGCTACTTTAGGTTTGATGGCGCCGAAATAGTGATCGTCCATTTCCTGACCCTTGGGCGGCTTGGCGCCGAACAGCGTGCGGCCGGTGAAGCGCAGGTCGGGACGGGCGTCGTACATTTCTTTGGAGATCAGGAAGTATTCCTGCTCGGGGCCTACGGAGGAACTGACGTGCCGGGCGGTGGTGTTGCCGAACAGCCGGAGGATCCGGAGCGCCTGCTTGTTGAGCGCTTCCATGGAACGCAGGAGCGGCGTTTTTTTGTCCAGCGCGTGGCCACCGTAGGAGCAGAACGCGGTGGGGATGCAGAGCGTGTTGCCCTTGATAAATGCGTAGGAGGTGGGGTCCCAGGCGGTGTAGCCTCGCGCTTCAAACGTTGCCCGCAGGCCGCCGGAAGGGAAGGACGAGGCGTCGGGTTCGCCTTTGATCAGTCCTTTGCCGGAGAACTCCATGATCACGCCGCCGTCGGGCGAGGGGGCAATAAAGCTGTCGTGCTTCTCCGCGGTTATGCCGGTGAGCGGCTGGAACCAGTGGGTGAAATGGGTCGCTCCTTTTGAGATCGCCCAGTCTTTCATCGCGGCGGCAACGGCGTTGGCCAGTCCCGGATCGAGGGCAGCGCCCTCATCGATCGTATGCTTCAGGGAGGCATACACTTTGGCCGGCAGTTTGGCCTTCATTACTCTGTCGTCAAACACCATACTTCCGAAGTACTCTGGAATCGTTTTCATGGCGGATTCTCCTTTCCGAGGCATAAAAAAGTGGCGCCTCCGGACCGTCAGGTCCAAAGACGCCATTGCCTTATGCGGGACAATATACACCTCGTCCGCCATGTTGTCAACAACTTTTTTTGCACTTTTTTAACGGCTTTTTTCAACGCGTGGATAGGCCCCGATTTTGAACATGGGGTCTGTCCCTGTGTTCAAAAAAGTTGAACACGGGTCTGTCCCCCGGTTCAAAAAGCTGTTGACAGGGGGACAGACCGGTTGTATAATTCCGAACGAGCAAAGGCGTTCATTTCCGCGCGGGCATGCCCGTACGGAAGTGGACGCCTTTCTGCTTTTACCCGGGAGCGCGGCGGGATCTGCGCCGGCGCCGGGGGAAAGGGGCAACCGTCATGATTAGAGAAGGCGAAATCAGGATCCCGTCCGGATGCGCGATCGCCGCAGTCATTTCAAAGTCCGGGGAGCGTATGACCGGCGAAGGCATCGTTGACGCCATGAAACCGATGCGGGACCGCTCCAACGGACTCGGCGGCGGGTTCGCGGGATACGGGATCTACCCGGAGTACAAAGAGCTGTACGCGATGCATCTGTTTTTTGACTGCCGCGACACGCGCAAAGCCTGCGAGGCGTTTCTAAAGGAGCGGTTTGAAGTAGTAAAGGGCGAACTCATACCCACGCGCAAAATGCCCGAGATTACGGACGAACCGATCATCTGGCGGTATTTTGTTCGCCCGCTCCAGTCCTGCCTCGACGATCTGCAGCTCGACGAGAAAGAGTTCGTTGCCCGCACCGTTATGAAGATCAACACCGGCATGAACGGCGCGTACGTGTTCTCCAGCGGCAAGAACATGGGCACCTTCAAAGCAGTCGGCTTCCCGGAGGACGTGGGCCGGTTCTACCGGCTGGATGAATACGAAGGCTACAGCTGGACCGCCCACGGCCGGTATCCCACCAACACGCCCGGCTGGTGGGGCGGCGCGCATCCGTTCACGCTGCTGGACTACTCGGTGGTGCACAACGGCGAGATCTCCTCGTACGACGCCAACCGCCGCTTCATCGAAATGTTCGGCTACAAATGCACCCTCAAGACCGACACGGAAGTCATCACATACATACTGGACTACCTGATCCGGCGGCAGGGGCTCACGCTGGAGGAAGCGGCCAACGTCATTGCCGCCCCGTTCTGGAGCACCATTGCCGCCCTTTCGGATCACGACACCCGGGACCGGCTGCGCTACCTGCGCACCGTTTTCCCGAGCCTGCTCATCACCGGGCCGTTCTCCATCATATTAGGCTTCGACGGCGGGCTGATGGCCCTCAACGACCGCCTGAAACTACGCTCGATGGTGGTGGGCGAGAAGGGCGACCGGGTGTACGTTGCCAGCGAAGAAGTGGCGATCCGCGCGATGGAGCCTGACGCCGAACACATCTGGGCTCCGTCCGGCGGCGAACCTGTGATCATCAAAGTGAAGGAGGGGACCTTCTGATGGGAGTCGATTTTATCTATCCGGAATTCGAAGTTGTCCGCAACCAGGACCGCTGCATCGCGTGCCGCGTGTGCGAGCGTCAATGCTCCAACGAAGTACACCGCG
>JAFZSK010000011.1 GCA_017620915.1 Clostridia bacterium
GGAACTGGTGATGACCTCCTGCGTATGCGTGCAGTTCGGACCCGCGAGGATATAGCGGCCTTCGGAGTCTTTGCCCGCATCGAGGCAGACTTTGAATTTCTTGTGCTGGGTGCAGTACGCCCCCGGCTGGGTGCCGTCGCTGAAGATCTCATCGATGGCGCAGCCGCATTCCTTGCAGAGCGCCGTCGCCAGCTGGCGTGATTCGGCGCAGATCTGGACGGACTTGCCGGCGTTGCCCATGGACAACTGACGGATCGGCAGATCCTCGTGGATCTGCTGCATTATGACTTTCCACAGCAGGTACGCCGCGCCTTTTTCTTCCGGCTGCATGCTCTTCTGGGACGGGTAGCCGTACCAGACCGCCGCGGTGTAGTAGCCCGTGTAGCCCACGAACCAGTAGTCGTAGGAGTTGGTGGTGGTACCGGTCTTGCCCGCGGTGGGGACCTGTACGCCGTCCTTGTTGTAGAAGATCGCTTTGCGCGCGGTACCGCTGTAGTTGGCGTCCATGACGGACGTCATCAGCGAGGTCATTATTGACGCGGTCTGGGCGTCCTGGTATACAACGTGGGATTCGGAGATGTTGTCGATCAGGATATTGCCTTCGGAATCCAGCACCTTCGTAAACGTGATGGGTTTGTGGTATATACCGGTGCCGTTGGAGAAAGGCACGTACGCCGCGCACATTTCCATCGCGCACACGCCGTTGGTAAGACCGCCCAGGGCAACGGAGATCTGCGTCTCGTTCGTGCGGTCAATGCCGGACTTCTTCAGATACTGCAGGCACATCGGTATGTGGTCCTTGTACAGTTTGACGGCGGCAACGTTGCACGACACCGCCAGCGCCTGCCGCACCGAGATCGTGCCGCGGAAATAATTGTACGAGTTTCGGGGCCAGGGTTTGTCCGGCGTGTCCGGATTCAAGAACACCTGCTCGTCCTCGATAGTCGTGGCGGTCGTGATGATATGCTGGTCGATCAGCGGCGCATACACCAGGATCGGTTTGATGGACGAACCGGGCTGACGGTGCGCGTTGGTGGCGTAGTTGTACGCCAGGTTGGTGGTCTTGGGGCCGTAGCCGCCGTACATAGCCTTAACCTGGCCGGTGTACTGGTCCATTATGACGATCGCCGCCTGAGCCATGTCGCTGGGCGCCGAGTACTGGTAGTTGACCGGGAAGTTCGCGTCGTTGTTGAACTCGCGGTCAACGATCGCCTGCATCTCGCGGTCCTGCGTCGTGTAGATGCGGATGCCGCCGCCGTAGATCATTTTGTTGGCTTCCGCCTTGCTGTAGCCGCGCTCCATGAACGCGTCGCGCACGTCGGTGATCACGGCGTCAACGAAATAACTGAACCGCGCGTACGACGACCCGGCTTCGTATTCTTCGTTGAATACCAGCTTGGTCTGGATCGCCTCGATGTACTCTTCCTTGGTGATGCTGCCCAGTTCGAGCATCTTGTCCAGTATGGTGATCTGGCGTTTGTACCCGTTCTGGCGGCCCTGCGTAGTGTGGGGCGCGTATTTCGCCGGATTGTTGGTGATGCCGGCCAGGTACGCGCTTTCCGCCAGCGTCAGTTCTTCGACGTTCTTGCCGAAATACGCTTTGGCGGCAGACTGAACGCCGTAACAGTCGCGGCCCAGATAAATAATATTCAGATACTTTTCCAGTATCTCGTCTTTGCTGTAGTCGCGCTCCATCAGGTATGCGCGCCACATTTCGGAGATCTTGCGCAGCACGCTCTGCTCGTCGTCGCCGGTGGCGTTCTTGATCAGCTGCTGCGTAATAGTGCTGCCGCCGTAATAACCGAAGCCCGGCACCAGGTACGCCACCACCGCACTGGCAGAGCGCTTGACGTCAACGCCCTTGTGCGAATAGAACCGCTCGTCCTCGATGGCCACGACCGCGTCTTTCAGATACTGCGGCACCTGGTCGAGCGTCACCAGCACGCGGTTCACGTTGCCCGTGCCCTTGAGGGCAATGGGTTCTTCCAACCCCTCGTCGTTTATATACTTGACCGGCTCGCCGTCGGGGTAGTAGATGAACGAGGTCAACGACGCGGTCTCCAGTTGGATCTCCGTTACGGGCTCAGTGGTGCTGATGCAGGCGGTGGCCAGTCCGACCGCGGCGCCGGCGCCGACGCACACTACGATCAGCACCGCGATCAACGCCACTTTCAGCGCAACCCGGAATATGGACCATACCACTTTAAGGAATATGACCACCGGATTTTTGTATTCGTACTGCGCCTCTTCGACGTTGCTGCGCTTAAAGCGCTTTTTGCTGCGGTTCACGACAATTCAGTTTTAAGTTATAAGTTTTAAGTGTTAAGTTGAGGTGTTAAGTATTAAATGTTAAGTGTTAAGTTTTAAGTGTTAAGTTAAGGTCATTTCTTGAGCAGACCCAGCAGCGAACCGAGAATGTTGCCGTCGTTGCTGTTGTTACTGCTGTTGCTGCCGGTTTTCTTCTTTTTCTTTTTGCCGGTAGTAGTCGTTGCGGTCGTGGAGGCAGTATTGGAGCTGCCGCTGACCAGGCCCAGCAGAAGGCTGGTGACGTCGGTGTTGCCCAGCAGGCTGCCCATCAGGCTGCCGATGCCGGACGCGTTGTTGGACTGGGCGTTGGAACCGGAGGACGCCTGTTGACCCAGAAGGCTCATCAGCAGCGGCGCGGCGCCGGACAATACGTTGTTCGCCTTCGTCTGGCTGATCCCGGCTTCTTTCGCGGCGGTGCTGGCGGTCTTGCCGGCGGAACTGCCCAGCAGATGGCCGATGATCTTGGCGCCGTCGTCAAGGTCGATGCCGGACATGAACGAGCTCAGATTCCGCGTGTCGTCTGCGGCATGATCCGAGAGCGCTTTGACAAAGCCGGAAGCCGTGTCTTTACTGTTGGCCTGCGACTGCGCACCTTTGAGCAGCGCCGGCAGCGCGGAGGTCAGCACGCTTTTTGTGCCCTTCTGCGTCGTGCCCGCCAGTTTGCTCAGCCCTTTAACTGTATCTTTGCTCATCATTTGTTCCATTAAGCTGTTGATGTCCATGTTTATGCCTCCGGTCTTTCGGTCAATTGCACTGATCTGTTTCGGAGTCCGCGTTCGGCCGCAAACTCCCGATAATTATTGTACTCGCGCGCGACGAAATTGTCAAATTAGAGAATTAAGGAATTTACAAAACGGCGGGTTGCGGATATAATTGACAGCGAGAAGCACCGGCACCGTGTACGCCGGAGAAAGCGAGGCGCTCAAACGATGGAACTGGATAAAGAGACACTCAGAGACGGGCTCAGGTATATTGTCGGCACGTGGGAGGCGGATTTTATTGTCAGCTTTTTCTCGGACGATCTGGCGCACATCCCCGCGGCGGAGTTCAAAGATGACAAGGGCCACACTTTCACCGACCTGAAATTCACCTTTTACGAAGATCATACGCTCGTGGTGGAAACCGGTGCGGACAAGCCGGCGCAAAACGGCACATGGGAGCAGGCCGGCTATTCCGAGTACCGCTACGATATTGACGAATTTGAGCAGATACCCGACGGCTATTTCAAAGAATGCACGCAGACGCTGCAGGTCCAGGAGAATCACCTGGTGTTCGCGCTGGGCTTTCTGGCTGTGGCAATGAAAAAGATCGCCAAAGGCACGGTCACGGAAGAGCCGGCGGCGGACGTCAGCGCTTTCCCCTTCCCGGAGGACAACGCAGCTAATGCCATCGTGGGGCAATACCGCATCGCAAAAATGCTGGGCAGCGTAAGCGACCGGTTCGGTATGTTCTCGAAGGAGGAACTTGCCGCTGAGCAGGCGCGGCTCGCTGCCGAAGCCGAAAGCTCAGGCGAAGATGGCGAGGCCGGGTTTGACGATGATATGCTCGGCGCGTTTGACACCGTGATCGAATTCACGGCGGATCACCGTGTATTGACCTGGATGAAACTGCCCGCAGGCGTCAGCGAAGAAGAGATCCGCGCCGCCATTGAAGCCGGGCAGATCTCCGAAGTGCGCGACGGCATGTTCACGGCGGAAGAATATGAATGGAAGGCCGCGGAAGGCAAGTTCTACTATAACACCGGCCGGGTCAACGAAATATTCGGTGAGGCCCAGTCGCCGTGGGCGGAATTGACGCCCGATGACGCCGGACTGATCAAATTTGCCGGCGGAATGTACCTGATCGAACGTATTTGATCGCTAAGCAGCAAAACGGAGGGAAGCTGTATGCCTTTTATTGACGCCCGAATCTCAAAAAAACTCACTGATGAGCAAAAAACTCAGCTGAAGACCGGTCTCGGCGGCATTATGTCGCTGATCGGCAAGCCCGAATCATACACCATGATCTGCATCCAGGACGACTGCGCGCTGTATTTCGGCGGGCGCCGGCTCGAGGAGGGCGCGTATCTGGCGGTGGATATCCTTGGCAGCAAGAATCCGGACAATTCCGGCAAATTCACCGCGGCCGCCTGCAGCCTGCTGAATGAGCAGCTCGGTATTCCCGGGAACAACGTCTACGTGGAATACCGCCACACGACCGACTGGGGCTGGAACGGCGGCAATTTCTGACGGAGGGCAGCATGAGATATCCGGAGTTTTTAAAGCCGGGCGGGACGATCGGATTCATTGCCCCCTCGTTCGGCTGTGCGACCGAACCGTACATAAGCTGTTTTAACGCGGCGCAGGAGCGGTTCCGGCGGGAGGGGTACGGTATTGTCCTCGGTCCCAACTGCTACGCTTCCGACGGCTCGGGCAAAAGCAGCACTCCGCAGAACTGCGGCGCAGAGGTCAATAAACTGTTCACCTCCCCCGGAGCGGACGTACTGATCTCCTGCGGCGGCGGCGAGACGATGTGCGAGGACCTGCCTTTCATCGATTTTGACGCGCTCACGAAAGCCGCGCCGAAATGGTTCATGGGCTACTCGGACAACACCAACCTCACCTTCACACTTCCCGTCCTGTGCGATACAGCGGCAATATACGGCCCCAACGCCCCCGCCTTCGGCATGGCGCAACTGCATGAATCGCTCGAGGATGCCTGGGCGCTGCTGCACGGCGAAAAACGCGAATTTCACAGCTACCCGCGCTGGGAGCGCGAGAGCCTCAAAACGCCGGAAGACCCGTTCGTACCCTACGATCTCACCGAACTGACCCGGCTGCGCACCGTATCCGCTTCGGGAAGCGCGGATTACCCGGTGGAATTTTCCGGCCGGCTGATCGGCGGCTGTCTGGACAGTCTGATCAACCTGGCCGGCACGCCCTACGGCAAAGCGCCGGAGTTCGCGGAAAGATATGCTTCCGACGGCATCATATGGTTCCTGGAATCGTGCGAACTCACTACGATGGGCATCCGGCGCGCGCTGTGGCAGCTCGCTCAGGCGGGCTGGTTCCGCCACGTGCGCGGCTTCATTTTCGGAAGGCCCTTCATGATCGACGACCGGTTCGGAGATGAGGGACCGGCGGACGCGGTACTCGCCGCATTGTCCGGGTTTGGCGTACCTATCGTACTCGACGCGGATATCGGCCACCTGCCGCCGGCAATGCCCATGGTCTCCGGCGCCCTTGCCCGGGTCCGGGCGGCGACCGGCATGCTTTCCATCGAATATTTTTTTGAGTGAAGACCGGGGTCTGTCCCCCGTATAAATTCCTGTACAAATCGCAAAGGAAGATGTAAAAAATGGCTGACAAAACGACGCCCGGAGCGGCGGATAAAGAGCAGACGAACACCGCGAGACCTAAAAGCAGAAATGCCGGCAGGCGGATCGCGGATATCGACTGGAAGCTTTCCGAAGACTTCAGTGTGATACCCGCGCAGACCATGCGGGGCGTGAAGCTGTGTTCAGAAGCACTGGAGATAAAAGACGAACTGGACGAAGACGGAGATATCGTGATCACGTTCAACCGCCAGATGTGCGATTCGGATGAGTATCCGGCCAACGTGCACCACGACGACAATATATTCACCCAGCAGCCCGCCCGCAACCGCATCTGGATCAATCCCGAAAAGCCTTATTCGTTTTTCCTGCCCTGCACCACGGTACTGCAGGGTACGGACGAGTCGGTGCGCCCCAGCTGGAACTGCAAGATCTGCAACCGGGGCATGCCGTGCCGGCCTGCGCTGGCCGCGTACTACAAGTACCTCATGCAGTACCACCCCGACGAATTCCGCCGGCAGCGGGAGGAGTATTTCAAGAACAAGGACGCCGTTGACGGCACGCTGAACCGCAAGCGGCCGCTGCCCGATCTGGTGTACGGCGCGGATGAATTGCCCGTGATGCCGTTTTCACGGATAAAAGATATCCGGGACGAAATTGACAACTACTCCTACGACGTGGGGTATTCGGGAGAGGCGGAGTTTCCGTTGTCCCTGACCTGCTTCGGCAGCGGCAGCAGATCTTCCGCCGGCCGCACGGACAACTGGCGCGCGCAGTCCCTCAACGCCTTCGTGGAAAACAGCCTGAACAACTCCGTGGCGCAGAAATACTCCACCGCGGACGCCGAAAAGATGCGCTACCTGCTGATTCTGAAACTGCTGGAGAACCCGGCCGAGTACGCGGCGTACGTGGAACGGGTCAAAAATACCGAGACCGGCGCGCCGGACATTCAGGGCGGCAGTTACTACGGATTCGTAGCGGGCAACGACCGCCAGGAAGTCGCGCGCAGAGTAAAACAGATCGCCGAAGCCATCCAGCTCAAATTCGCGATCCCCAACACATACAGTCAGTTTTCAGCCATGGACCTGATGCAGAGCCTGGCCAAAGTGACCGATTACCCCCGCTACAATCCGATGGTGTACGAGAGCCTGCGCGACGATACAATCTACCTGATAACGGGCCTTTCGGAATTCACCAAAGCGTACCGCTCCGCCCCGAACGATTACGGAGATCCCGCGCGGCGCCAGGTGGAACATTTCCTGTACGAGATCTCCGAATTCAAGCTGCACCGCTTCATCCTTTTGGCGGGCACCGAGGACGCCGTGAACGACTTCCTGTCCCTCTCACCTTCGCTGCAGATCTTCTTCAACAACAACCGCGTTATCATCCAGGACAAAAACATCGACGAGATATTTGACATGTTCATCGAGCTGGTGCGCGACAAATTGCCCGAGCCGGTGCCGGAGGATGCCCGCGAGCAGTTTAAAGAATACTTCACGTTCAACATCAGCGCGTTCCCGTTCAAGAACCGGTCGCTGGCGGAGTACATTGCCAACTACATGATCCAGCAGAAAGCGTTCGCGTTCCCGCAGGACCTTTCGGGCGTAAAGCGCAAGAACTTCATGGAGGAACTGGATCAGCTGATCGGTCTGGAGAAGATCAAGGCCGCGGTCAAGCAGTTCTACGACTTCGCGCGCTACCGCCAGGCGGCACTGGACAACGGCATCAAGGTCAAAGCGGGCAATATGCATATGGTATTCACGGGCAATCCGGGCACCGGCAAAACGACCGTTGCCCGCCTTATCGCCCGCGCGCTGTACGATATCGGCATTCTCAAAGAAAACAAGCTGATCGAGTGCGAAAAGAAGGACCTGGTGGGCGAATACCTGGGCCAGACGGCGCCCAAGACTTACGCAATGATCGAAAAGGCGCTGGGCGGCGTGCTGTTTATCGACGAGGCGTATTCGCTGGCCACGGGCGACCACGGCGGCAATTCATACAGCGAAGAAGCCGTGGCCACACTGGTCAAGGCCATGGAGGACAAAAAAGACAACCTGGTCATCATCTTTGCCGGCTACAAGGCCGAGATGGCGCGTTTCATCAATTCCAATCCGGGCATTGCCTCCCGCGTGGGCTACACCTTCCACTTCGAGGACTACACCGAGGACGAACTGGTGGACATGTTCTTCCTGAAGATGACCAAGAGCAAGCTGCGGGTTGACGAAGCCTGCCGCCCGAAGATCAAGCAGATCCTGCAGTATTTCCACAACGTGGAAAACCTGGGCAACGGCCGCTTCGTGGACAAACTCTACCAGCTCACGCTGCAGAAACGCTCCGCGCTGAACGACCCGGATCTGGCCCGGATCGACGAGCGCAGCATCCCCGCCATCGAAGAGATCGTCGAATTCCTGCCTAACAACGAACTGATGATCCTGCCCGATGCCATTAGAGAGTCCGAAGGCCGCCGGGTCGCGCTGCATGAATCCGGCCATGCGTTCATAGGGCGGCTCCTCAACGCGGGCGACGAGATCGTGCGCATCACCGTGGAAACCTCTGCGGGCGGTGTGCTGGGCTACGTGCAGAACAAGCCGCAGCCGCAATATCTGCGCACGCGCGAAGACTACGAAGATTCGATCTGCGTGCTGCTGGGCGGTCTGGCCGCCGAGGAAGTGTTCCTCGGGGAGTATTCCGACGGCGGTTCCTCCGATCTGCGGTCCGCGATCGATCTGGCCCGCCGCATGGTAGAGGACAACGGCATGTCCAGTCTCGGTTTTGCCGCTCTCTATTTGAAGGACAAGCCCGATGCTTCCGCTAATGTGATCTACACCGAAGTTGACAATATCATCCGCAGCCAGTTCGACCGGGCGCGGACGATCTTAAACGAACACCGCGACGCGATCACCAGGCTGGCGGATCAGCTGTTTGAGAAGCGTACCGTTGACCGCGCCGAGATCGACAAACTGTTCGAGTCCTGATTCCGGGCGCTGCGCGCAGGCGGCGCGCCTTATCGACCCATAGTTTACTGCCGTGCGTGCCTCTCCCAGGCGCGCACGCGCTGTTTCATGCCCTCCACATCCAGTACGCCCAGCGCAAACCCTTTACGCACCAGTTCGGGCGGCACGAATTCATCGTATTTCTCAAACACCGGTACTTCTTTCGGGTACACCAGTTCCAGCGGATCCCACTCCTGCGCCGCCTCGTCGCAAACGACCCGGTAAAACTCCGCTTCATCCGCCTGCATCGTAAACTGCATATAATACGGCCGCCCGGAAGTCAGCCCCTTCAAACCCAGCCGCTTGCCGCAGCGCTGCTTCAAAAACCGCTCCAGCGCCAGAAACGCATAGCTGCCCAGCCACGGGAACAGTGCCCACATTTTACCGCCGAGATGGATCAGCGGCTTCTCCGCCATGCCGGACTTCCCGAACAGATCCCGCGCCTCCGCCAGCCGGCAGGCTGCGTGGCGCATCAGGTACGGATATTGACGGTCTTCCTGCAGCACTCCGAACATTCGCTCCAGAATGCGCGTATGGATATCGCCGGCAACATCGCCGAAGTATGCGGGAATATTGCCCCGGACCAGCGTACAGTACACCTCACGCCGCTTGTGGTCAACTTCCTCCACCACCCAGACGCGGCCGGCAATGGCGATCTTGTCCCCTACCGGCGGCGGCTTGACGATCGTGCCGAGCTGCTCGGAACCGGAATGGACGGTGTATTCGACGTTGTCCTGGAACACCGCGTAGAAACGGTGGTCGCTCACCACGCGCTCACCCGCGAGTCCTACAATCAGGCCGCCGTTCTCCGTGCGCTGGATGTGATCAATCTCGATCAGGTGCCGCAGCAACAGCCGGTAATCTTCCTGCGTTATGCGTTTGAAACAGTTCAGTGTGAGCACCCGCGACGCCAGTTCCCCTGCCGTCATTTCACCGCAGGATGCCAGCGTGCTCATCGTCTGATGGTACAGCAGACTGTACGGGAGCCGGTCCGTGCGCGGCGGTTCCACGAACCGTTCTTCTATGTACAGCTGTACCAGCGCGATGCCCTGTATTAGATACCAGGGCACCGTGGCCGGCAGCAACGCCCGCGCCTCCTGATGCTCCTCCCGCATCACAAACCACATTTCCGACGGATCGCCGCGCCGGCCGGTGCGCCCCATGCGCTGCAGAAAACCGGAAACCGTAAACGGCGCATCGATCTGAAATGCGCGCTCCAGCCGCCCAATATCTATGCCCAGTTCCAGCGTAGCGGTGGCGCATACGCTCATGAGCGACTCGTCATCCTTCATCTCGTCTTCGGCGCTTTCCCGGTATGAGGCGGAAAGATTGCCGTGGTGGATCAGGAAGCGGTCGGGCTCGTGATTGACCTCGCAATACTGGCGGAGGCTCTGACACACGGACTCGCACTCTTCGCGGGAATTGGTGAATATCAGACACTTTTTGCCCTTCGTATGTTCAAAAATGTACCCGATGCCCGGATCCGCGGCGGGCGGCGCGCTGTCGGTGGCGGCTTCTTGCGGGAGTATCCCGCCGATATCCCCCTTGTCCTCGTCCGCCTGCGGCGCCGTATTATAAAAGTGCTCCATGCCGAGGCGCCAGATCTCTTTACCGCCGTCGAAGCGCGGGATCACCGTGCCTCTCCCGCTGCCCGCGGCCAGGAATCTGCCGGCGGCTTCCGGGTCGCCGATGGTGGCGGACAATCCGATCCGTCTCGGCCTGCACCCCGCCAGCCGGCAGAGCCGTTCGATCAGGCAGAACGTCTGTAGTCCCCGGTCCGCGCGCAGCAGCGAGTGGATCTCGTCTATCACCACGAACCGCAGATCGCCGAACAGCGCCGGGATCTCCATATGCTTGTTGATCAGCAGCGATTCCAGCGACTCCGGCGTGATCTGCAGTATGCCGGTTGGCTTTTTAAGCAGTTTGCGTTTCTGAGACAGCGCCGCGTCGCCGTGCCAGCGCGTTACCGCGATGCCCTCCTCCGCGCACAGTTCGCCCAGCCGTCCGAACTGGTCGTTGATCAGCGCTTTAAGCGGGGCAATGTACAGCACCCCCACGGTCTCGGACGGCTGCTCGTTCAGCAGCGTCAATATCGGAAAAAACGCGGCCTCGGTCTTGCCGGACGCGGTGGAGGCGGTCAACAGCACGTTGTCCTCCGTGCCGAATATCGCGTCTCCCGCGGCGTTCTGCACGGCCCGGAGGCTTTGCCACCCTGACCGGTAGATATAGTCCTGAATAAACGGCGCATAGCGTTCAAACACATTCATATCGTAAACTCCGCGTATCCTGCCTCTGCCTCGTCAGAAACGGCCTCAGACTTCGCGTACGAAAACTCATCCGATTCCAGCAGGACGGTTATGTTCATGTTTGGATTCTGGTACAGCAGATCCAGCAGTTCGATAAAGTCCCGTATTACTTCCCGCGGCGTGATGTTCTGATCCGCGCCGATGCGGCTGTACTCGATCCGGATGAAGCCGGTCAGTTCGTCCGTATTCACCGTGCGCGCATATCCGTACAGTCCCGCGTGCATGTCCGCCAGTTTCTCGCAGAGCACCAGCATCTCCTCCGCGGTGAGCGGCTCCAGCCGGATCACCGGCGCCAGCAGATCCCGCGCGCCGGGCTTAGAAAATCTGCCTTCCGCCAAGCGCGAGCGCAGCGCCTCGTAGCTGTATATGCCGCGGCGTTTGTCCTCGAGGGCCTGGGGCGTTGACCCCATGATGATGCCCAGGTAGCGCGCCTTGCCCTGCAGCGTGTCGTTGTACATCGTGAGCAGTTTTTCGTAATTGTATTGACGCGTGACCGCGTTGGGGATCTTGTAGATGTTGACCAGCTCGTCCACCATGATCATGAGCCCCGCGTAGCCGGCTCCGCGGAAAAACGCGGCAAACAGCTTCAGGTAGTCGTACCAGTCATCGTCGGATATGATAATGTTCACGCCCAGCGCCTCTTTCGCCTCGCTTTTGAGCGCGTATTCGCCGCGGAACCAGCGCACGACCCGAGCTTTCAGCTCGTCATCGCCGTTCACGTACGCCCGGTAATACATCGAAAGCAGCCGCGCGAATTCAAAGCCGTGCACCAGTTCACTGACGGAGGCAGTCACCGCGTAGATCTTTTTATCTGTAGCCGCCGCAAGTCCGGGGTCGTCCGGGGACAATCCCGTCTCCTGCGCCGCCTCGCTCTGTACCATACTTATCCACCGGTCCAGCACCAGCGTCAACGCGCCGCCTTCGGGCTTCGTTTTAGTAGACAGATTGCCGATCAGCTCGCGGTACGTGGCGAGGCCCTGCCCTTTTGTCCCCTGCAGCCGCCGCTCCGGAGACAGGTCCGCGTCCGCCACGATGAATCCGCGGTCCATCACGTAATTCCGGATCGTCTGGAGCAGAAAGCTTTTGCCGCTGCCGTACCGTCCGACGATGAACCGGAACGACGCGCCGCCTTCCGCGATGATGTCAACGTCGTGCAGCAGCGCCTCTATCTCGTTCTTCCGCCCCACGGCGATATACGGCAGGCCGATGCGCGGCACCACGCCGCCCTTTAGTGAATTCAGTACCGTCTGCGCGATCCGCTTCGGCACTTTTTTATTCTCATCCATGTATTTACCCTCCCGTTAAACGTTCAATATCTTCTCTGTAGTCTTCCACCAGCGACAGACGGTCGTCGTCGCAGATGATGACGTTGTCCCCGATCTCGTCCGCCAGCGCCTCATTCACGGCATCCGCCACCATCGACGGCATCAGCCGCTGCGCTTTAATATAATCACTTACATCCGTCCCGTCCAGCAGCAGCCGTAAAATGCGGAACTGCGTCTCATCCAGCGCAAGTCCGGCAGGGACAGCAACTCCACCGGCGGATACCTGCGTCAACTTGCCCGCTACGTCTGTCTCCGGTACCGCCTGCACCGTTTCCGGTGCGGTCAATTCCCGTTTTTCCTCCTCCGTAAGCAGCCGGTCCAGCGTCACATCCGCATCCGCGCGGATCTTTTCCAGTCCCGCGGGGTCGATCCGGATATTTTGCCGCGCGGCTTCGCGCATTGCCCGCTTGTCCGCTCCGAGCACGGCGTCAATAAACGGCTCCGCCCACGCCTCCTCCGGCCGGGCTGTGCCGGGATGACCGGCCTTCAGGTATTGCCGCAATTTCACGTCCGCGGCGTGCACGAACCCGCGCAGCCGGCTCAGTTTGAAATTGACCTTTTCGTACGCCTCCGCGCGCCAGATGCCGCCCCGGCGCCGGTATATGCGGCACTCGTTCAGCACATAGTCCGTATTTTCATTCCTGTTCCGGTCCAGATACACCGCGCTGGAAAGCGGATACCAGACCGCCTTGCGCCGCTCGCCGAAGCACGCGGTAAACAGATCCGTTTCGGAAAGCAGTTCCTTGTCCTCGATCCGGCAGTGCGCCGCCGCGTACCGCCATATTTCGCTGAACAGATGCGTGCCGCGCTCTTTATCGGCGGCAATGACCGGCGAAGCGGACAATTTCCTGCCGGCAAATACACACAGCGCGTCAAACACTTCCGTATCTGTGTGCTCATCCGGTTTTCGCATCACCGCCAGCGCCGCGTCGCGCTTCGGCTGTTCCGGATCCGCGAACGAAACGGTCAATTCCGGATCCAGTCCGTTCACCACCGCAAATTCGTACAGCCAGCGGTCAATATACCGGCGCATGTATTCGTTTCCGAACCCGGCATCCAGATATCCGGCTTCGAATGCTTTTATCTTCTCTATACTTTCCTCCGGCGACGCCGCGCCGATCCCGTTCAGCAGTTCATATACGTACATATACGCCGCCGAAGCCGAGATATCGGTGTATTCCCCTTTCCGGACACGCGTACGCCACGCAAAATACCCGCGCAGCTGCCGGGTGTTCATATCGTGATACGTCGGATAATAACAGAAAAACAATCCGCCGTCCCACGGCGCGTCATCTTCGTAGTCCTCCATAAACCGGCCCTGGCGGCAGAAATTCTGCGCCCGCATTTCCGGGCTCTCGCTGCCGTATTCGTACAGGCGGCGCATTTCCCGGATGCGTTCCGGTGCCGGATCTTTGGCGGCTGCCGGGACCCCGGCGCGACGCGGAAGTAAGGTGTCGGTGTATTGACCGGCCGGAACAGACAGACCGGCGCCCGCCGGATCATTGCCCGCCGCGTTCAACATTACGGGAACTGGATCCAGCACCAGTGTGCAGCCGTATTGTCCGTTAGCTGCCACCGCCCGATCAAACAGCGTATACACCACGTCCGGTTCGGTGCGCTCATCTAACGTGATCCCGACCCACTTTTTTCCGTACATCCGGAACGGCGGCGACAGATACGGCCGCGAAAGTTCCGCGAGCGCGCCCTCACCGCACCTCAGATCGCAGCGATCCAGTTCTTCCCCGGTCGCCGGATCCCACTCCCGCATCAGATACGCGAGCATGACCCCGGTATCCGGATCGTTAAGCGTATAGAATAACCCGGGGTCGCTGTTCCACTTCTCCTGAAGTGCCATATTATATTTATCCCGGGCATACGCCGCCAGTTCTTCCGGCCGCACAGCGTCACCTCTCCTCCCGGACCGTACGGGCCGTCACAAGTCTTTTAATACTTTTACCGCCACGCCCTGTATCTCGCACGCTTCCACATAAATATCACTGAGCCGCGGATTCTCCGGATGCAGCCGTATGCGGTGCCGCGCCGGTTCGGCGTAAAAACGTTTGAGCGTAGCTTCGTTTTCGGTGAGGGCGACCACGATCTGACCATCCTCCGCGTAACTCTGCCGCCGGATCAGCACCAGGTCGCCGTCGTCGATGCCCGCACCGGTCATGGAATCGCCGTTCGCCCGCAGTATGAAATAATCGCCGCTGCCGAACAGCGCCACCGGGAGCCGCACGTACTCATCGATGTTCTCCTCCGCCAGCTTCGGGACGCCGCAGGCAACCTCCCCCAGCACCGGCACACGCACGGCCCGAGCGTCGGTGCGCATTGACGTTATGCTGCGCACGCCGGAGTAATCGATCACCCCGTCCGCGCACAACTGCGTTATATATCTGTACGCCGTTGATTTCCCGACGCCAACGCCGTCCGCCACCTCCTGCATCGCGGGTGAATAGCCGTGTTTGTCAATATAATTGCACACGAACCGTTCGATCTCCGCCAGGAGGCTCTTGTCCTTGCTCCTCATATACCCGTCCTCCTAAATGAAACAAATGTTTCACTTACGATCGGATCATACCACGCCCGGCAAAACGTGTCAAGTGAAAGATGTCATCATTGAAAAAAACTCCCGGTTGTGGTATAAGGAAGCGGTTGTACGTGCGGCGTCCGGATCTGTTCGCCCGCCCGCGCGAACCATTATCGCATTAACAGAAAGAACCTGATACATCATGCTCACCAATCTGATCGACGTGCTTGCCAAAGCGCAACAAGGACATTACGCCGTGGGGCTGTTCAACGCCACGGATTCGGATATGCTGGAGGCGGTCATTGGCGCCGCTGAAGAGCTGTGTTCACCGGTGATCGTCGGCACCGCGCAGGTGCTGCTCCCGTACGGAGAACTTAAATTAATTGCCCCCTCGATGATCGCCGCGGCCAAACGCGCCAGCGTGCCGGTGGTGGTGCATTTCGACCATGGATTGACCTTTGAGCGCTGCATTGAGGCGCTGAAGCTCGGGTTCACCAGCATCATGTACGACGGCTCGGCGGGCGCGGTAGCGGACAACCTGCGCGACACCGCGGAGATCGTTCGCATCTGCCACGCGTTCGGCGCCAGTGTCGAGGGCGAGATAGGGCACGTGGGACTGGCGGCCGCAGGCGACGGCGAGGTCAAAGACATGTACACCACGCCCGCAGAAGCTATTGAATTTGCGGAGGCCACGGGCGTGGACGCGCTGGCGATTGCCATCGGCACAGCCCACGGCGTGTACAAAGCCAAACCGAAACTGGATATTGACCGCCTGAAAGAGATCCGCGCGGTGCTGGACACGCCGCTGGTGCTGCACGGCGGTTCCGGTTTGTCGGACCAGGACTTCCGCAACACCATCGAAGCAGGCATCACGAAGGTCAACATCCACACCGACCTCTGCCTCGCCGGCCTGGCGGCAATGCGCGCCGGCATCGCCGAAGGGCTCGACTACCTGGCGCTGCGGCAGCGGAAAGTTGACGCCATCAAGGCGGAGGTCAAAAAGAAACTCGAACTGTTCGGCTGCGCGGGAAAAGGCTGATATTGTTAGAAAAAACGTTATATAAAGGAGTTTTGATCATGAAAAGAAAAGTAATTGCTGTTATTGCCGCCGTTATTATGCTGGCGCTGTGCGCGTGCTCGAAAGCGGGCGGCCACGAGACCGTTAAACCGGGAACTTCTTCTGTCCCGAAAACTGCCGGACCGGACACATCCGGAAAAACTGCCGAGCCTTCGACACCTACTGAAGCCCCTGCGGATGCGCCTACTGCCGCCCCGGTGGAAGGCAGCGAAGGACTGGCGATCAAAGAATACAACGACCGGTGTATTATCACCGGAATCGGTTCCTGCATGTTGACAGATATCGTCATCCCGTCCCACGTGAACGGCAAGCCGGTGGAAGCGATCGACGAATGCGCGTTCCAGGACAACACGACTATTACCAGCGTTTTCATCCCTGGCACCGTCCAGACGATCGACGAAGACGCGTTCGCGGGCTGCACGAGTCTCGCTGCCGTCACGCTTTCCGATGGGCTCACAGGCATCAACGAGGGGGCGTTTTACGGCTGCACCGCGCTGAAGAGCATTACCATCCCCCAGACTGTAGCCGGAATCTCATCCTACGCGTTCCGTGGCTGCGGTCTGGAAGAAGTCACGCTGATCAGCTGCGTCGACCTGCGGAACAATGTTTTTTCCGACTGCGAAAAGCTGAGATCATTCGTCATTAAAAACGTCTACAACGGAAGCTATAAGATCATGAACAACGCCTTCGGCGGCTGCTACTCGCTGGAGGAACTGGTGCTTGCTCCCGGGCTCACCGAGATTGGGACTTGGAATTTCCCGGACGCCCCGAATCTGAAAACCGTATTTCTGCCCCGCTCCCTGAAATCGATCGGCGCGTGCACGTTCCTGCGTTCCGGCGTCGAGACCGTTTATTACGAAGGCAGCGAGGAAGAATGGAAAAATGTCGAGATCAAAGAACCGACGTTTACCCCGGAGGTCGTGTATAATTCCGTGTTCGGGGGCTAAGCAGCATCAGTAGACTCGGGCATCAGCGTCAGAGGCCATAATAATCATTTCCGCCAGCGCAGAATCGATCAGCGAATTGCCATAAAAGGAAAAACTCACAGACCTTCCTACTTGATACAGGTCCTGCTGAACAGAAGAAAACACAAAAACGATCTCATAGGAATACTCGGCATCAACGACCGGATCGTCTTTGTAATCGACCAGTTTGAGAGAATACGCATTCACACCGAATTCGCCCGTATCCTGAGTGCTGTCTAACAATACTTCTAATTCGCCGGCGCCGAAACTGCCCTCGTCCGGTAACGCGAGGCCCATTTTCGCGAGCACATCCGCAATCGAATCGCCGTAGCGGATCCCGAAAGGCAGCTCGAGACCTTCAAGCCCTATGTTGCTGCGCAGCCAGAGCACATTTGTGACGGCAATAATATTTGAATCAAACATTTTGCTCTGCTCCGCATGCAAAACTTGAATAAAATACTTGTCTCCCGTGTAATGCTGTTCTGTTGAAAAGTCCCCGCTCGGTTCATCAAAACTGCTCGATTCGTCGAATCCGCCCAGTTCTTTGAGCGTTTTTCCGCCCGATCCGAACCGCACGGCAAGGTCGTCAAGGCTGTCCGGATAAACGATATTGGAAAAACCATTGTCGCACATGAACGCGTCTATAGCATAGAGCAGTGTGCCTTCCGGCGGCGCTGTGGGTGTGTCCGTAGGCAGCGCTGTCGGCGTGTCCGTTGCCGCCGTAGTTGGGTCATCCGTAGCCGGAATAACATTCGTTTCCGCCGACGGTTCCGGAGTTGTTCCCATACCGACCGGGGCGTGGTCATGTCGCCTGTTATTGTTATTCGAAATGATCACCATTGCCGTTATTGCCGCGATCAACGCCACGGGTATGATAACAAGCGGCAGCAGGTTCCGGCCGCGGTTGTTGTCACCTGCGTTCCGTCCGGAGCTGTTTTTGGCAAACGACGCACCTGTTTCGGAGCGTGCCGCCAGCGCGGGATCAATATCCTCGAATGCTTCGTATAAAATGTTATTGTCCAGCCTGTCGCTCATTTTACGCGCTCCTTCAGATATTTCTTCAGCTTCCGGCGGCTCCGGGTCAATACCGATCGGACGTAGTTCCCGCCTACGCCGTACCGCGCGCCGATCTCAGCCGCTGTTTCGTGGAACCGGTACCGCCGCACGAATATGTCGCAGGTCCCGTCCGGCAGCGTCCGCAGAAAGCCGTTCAGCAGATCCGCCGCTTTTCTTCGGTCGCCGATCCCGCCTTCGGGCACACAGCTCGAGAGTTCCTCCATTATCACGCTTTCTTCGCTGACAATGCTTCCGGCCGGTACGCCCAGCGCGTCGGCGATCTTTTCGACCATCCGGTAATCTGGCCGGCGTTCGCCGCTCTCCCATTTGCAAACCAGCTCCCGCGACACGAAAAGTTTTCCCGCCAGTTCCTGCTGGGTCAATCCTTTTTCTTTTCTGAATTCGGTGATCTTCGACCCGATGTCCATCCTGTTTTATCCTTTAATGAACGCTTTTTCCGAAAAAGCGGATCGCGCGGTCTGACTTTTTCCCGCCTGCGGCAATACTATTATATTTTGACTTCAGCACGCGGGCAAGGTACAAAGCGCAACAATTAATCAGGCCGGACCGTAAACACCGTGTTCTTTTCAATTATCCCGAACGCAAAACCGAGCTTCAGAAACAGCGGCATTTTATCGTACGCCTCAAAACTTGTCCGTTCCAGAAACTCGTCAACGGTTATTTCTTCGATATATCCGTACGGATTGGCCACGGTGACCTTATCGTTCGGGATGTCAATGCCGGTGATCAGTGAATAATGCAGTGTCCATTCGTCTCCGTACTTTGCCGCCCATTCAAACGGGACGGGCACGCCTGCTGAAAGCTGATCGTATACCAGCTCGATCAGTTCCGTGTTTTTCAGATACTTGTGGATCTCTGTCGTGTACTCCGGAAACTGCTTATTCATTTCTTTGGCGAAGCTGCTGCCGGTAGACGTGACGACTTTGCCGTATTCCCGATACAGGCTTTCTTCCGTGATATCGCGGCCGCACCACGCAGAAAACATCTCAATTACAGCATAACCGCAGGACACGTCCTGCTCTATCACCGTCACTCCATTGGCAGCCACCGGCGTATTGTACTTTTCATTGCTGTATATCGCAGAATAGTCATCCCGGATAGCGACTGTGCGGGCGTGAAGGACAATTAACGCGGCTATGACCGTGACCAGCAGCGCGCCGATCCCAGCCGCGGCCGCGATCAATAATATGCGGATTGATTTATTATTCTTATTGCTTGCCATTTTTCTTCTTTATTACCAGCGCCACAACGACGGCAACGACGATCGCGGCAGCCACGCCGGCAACGATCCATATCCAGGCCTTGTTAGACGAATCGGCGGTTTTGTCCGCAGGATCGGTATTGTCCGCCGGTTTTTCAGTGGCAGCCTGCGCGGTAGGGGCAGCGTTTTCCGTTACCTTCGGCTCTTCCGTAGGCTGAGGCGCGGCGGTAGGTTCGGCGGTGGCGGTCTTCTGTTCGGAAGGAAGTCCGTCAGGGTACTCTGTGTAGACTGCTTTCGTGACCTTCATCTCCGTCCAGGCGGCCTCGATACCGATGCAGCCCTCGTGAGCTTCCGGGTCGAAGTAGTCAACAGCCGTTTCGATGCCGTTGACCTTATAAACGATCTCCTCAAATGAAGCGGCGTATTCTATCACGATATTGAGGTGTGCCGGAACCGCGTCCAGCCCCTCGGGCAGCTCCATTTCGCTGTTTGCGACAATAAACACGCCGTCCCGGGTCTTAGGCAGCATCGTCAATCCGCCTCTCAAATACAGCCGGTTTTTTACCGCCTCATCGATCTCATCGTCTGCTTCCGGCACGCCCAGGCTGAACGAGTAATACAGCCAGCCCTCGCTCCAGACGTAATCATTGTCGATCACAGATAAGATGTCAACGTCATACTCCATCGTGAACGACACCGAACCGTCAACGTATTTGTCCGATCTAACGAACACGGTATTGGTGGTCTGACCTGTATAAAGTCCGTCGTCACTCACCTGGAAAGTATGGCCGTCGTACGTTATTCCCTTCCAGTTGAGGTTCGTCTCAAAACCCGCAGCTTCCGGCGCTTCTTCGGCGCTCCCGATCAGGGGCAGGAATACTATTGCCAGGCAAAGGAGAATCGCTATGAGTTTTTTCATAAACATTTACCTCCGGTTCCGCTTCATTCAGCGTCAGTATGCGTTCATTGCTTCCATGTTTTTCGAAGTCAATTATAGCAATTTTACCCGATTAGTCAAGCCGCGCGGCGCGGTTGCATTGCCGTTCCGATACAAGTATAATATATGGTGAAAATTATTGAACGAGGGGAACAGTATAATGCCGAGAAAAACTTTGCTTATCCTGTTGATACTGATCACCGTTATGATACCTGCCTCATGTGCCAAAAGAACTCCCCCGCCCCCGGTCGGCGAGACCGTAACGCCGCTCCCTTTTGAAGCGGAGCAGCTCGCTCCGGCGAACGTGGCCCGGGAAGGTTTTGCCATAGCATCATCTTCAAAATACGACAAAGGCTACTCGAATCTGTACATTAACGACGGCGACCTGTCGCGCGGTTTTTCCACGCAATGGGATCAGAGCTATGACCCCGCCGCGCCGCACTATATACTGATCGATCTGGCCGGAACACAAACCGTCGAAGCTGTGAAACTGTACCCGCTCAAGGGCGACGAAGCCGGGTTTCCGGTGGATTTTGACATCCTGGTCTCGCTGGACAATGATAATTATACGAAAGTTGCCTCCGTTGATGGCGCTTCCGCAGATCAGGCCAAAAATGGCCTTGCGGTCAATTTTGATCCGGTCGAAGCCGCTTACGTTAAACTGGTGACCCGTAAGGCCGGCGTAGGTACAGGTAATAAAGGCGCATACCTCTCCCTTGCGGAATTTGAAGTAATTGCCGCCGTTACCACCGGCACGAACATGATCCTCAACCGCAGCGACATCTGGCTCTACCGTGATCCGGACACGACGCAAAAGCTGGAAATCGTGTACTACCGGGACGGGAAATCAGTTGATTCAAATAAGAAGTTGTATTATTCCTCGGAAGATCCGTCGGTTGCCTCCGTTGACGCAACCGGACTTATCACCCCCGTATCCGTCGGAGAAACGGTGGTCTACGTTTACGATGATACGAACCGGGCCGCCTGCCGCGTAACTGTAAAAGAAGAACAGAAGGACGAATTCCGGATCAGTGCCTTCTATCATTCCACTTTCGGTTCCCCCGAAACCTACGTTAAAGGGCTGGAGATACTGAAAGGCGCCGGCGTCGAATATATCGAAGATACCCGTTTCTGCGACCGCGTCGGCAACAACATCACGATGTACATGATCTATCTGTGCAATAAACTCGGGCTCGCATACTCCGTCTGCGATCAGGAAGGCGGCGAAGGCGGCTTTCTGAAGATGAGCGATGAAAAGATCCTGTCCATCGTTGACAAATACAAAAACCGGGCAGGGCTGTACGGGCTCTACCTGTGCGATGAACCGCACGAAGAGTACACAAAGTATGCGGAAGTACACCGGCTGATCCAGGAATACGATCCGCATCTTATCCCCCACTTAAATCTGTTGCCCCCGTTCAATTTCGGCGGCACCGAAGAGTATTTCACCGAATATGCCGCAGTCGCCGGGGGCGCGCGCAGGATGCGGTTCCTGTCCTTCGATTTCTACCCGTTCCGTGTGGGCGGCACCTTCGTTGACAGCTTTTACGGATCCATCGATATGGTCCGCGAAGCCGGAGTAAAATACAACGCCGATACCGGATATTACCTGCAGAGCATGATCATCACCGGCTCGTATCCGCTGCTTTACGAGAAAGAACTGCGTTACAACGCCTCCCTCGGTGCCGCGTACGGCATGAAGAACTATAAATGGTTCGTAGCACTGACACCCATCGGCAATGAAGGCGAAAGTTTCCAGACCGGACTTGTGGGACCCGATTTTGAACCGGCGGACAATTACGACGCAATAATCGCGGCAAACCGGATGATCAAAAATCTCGGCCGTTATCTCGGTGATTTCGACGCTATCGAGGTATATCACACTAAAAAAGGAAGCGGCGTGAAGAAAGTCCCTGATTCGTTCCTGCTAAAGTCCGAGGACAACAGCCAGGCGATATACACGCTTTACCGGGCAGGCGACGGTTCCGGCCGCCAGCACATTCTCATTACCAGCAAGAATTACAAAAAAAAGGATTCCGTAGTCCTAAAGTTTTCTCTCACAAAGGATGCGGGCGAACTCCGTATATACGACCCGCTGACCGATCAGGAATCTGCGCTCACCGCCGGTGAGAACGGGATTTTTTCGATCACGCTTGAGCCGGGAGGCTGCGCGTTGATATTGCTGCCGGAAGGAACAGACGCTTCTACGCCCTCCGAACCGAGCGACAATCTTGCTCTGGGCAAAGCGGTATTCGTCTCCTCCTCCCGCGCTTCATTCTGGGAAAAGGGCAATATCGGTACCCACTATCTTACCGACGGAAAACCCAACAAAGGCTACTGGATCTCCGATCGCGATGACAAAAACAGCGAGCTTCTGTTGGATCTGGGCGACGTTAATTCCGTCAGCCGGATCCTGCTTTACTGGCACTTTGATCTGGGTGACAAATTCTGCAAACAATTCACTGTTTTGGCTTCGGCGGACGGCGTGAATTATACGGAAGTTGCAAATGTGTCCACCGCGGTCCCCGCTGCAATGGACGAACCGTGCGTCTGCACTTTCGACCCGGTCAATGCGCGCTACATCCGCATCCGGCTGCTGGACAACGGCTCCGGCAAAGGCTCCGGATTCGGCGAAATAGAGGTTTATAAATACTAAACAATTATAAGGAGACACTGAAATGAAGCCGTACATCATCGATCAGGACCTGCATATCCATTCGCACCTTTCGTCGTGCTCATCCGATCCGGAGCAGACGCCCGCCCGCATACTTCAGTACGCGTTGAATACCGGGTTGACAACGATCTGCCTCACCGACCATTTCTGGGATCCTGCGGTCCCGGGCGCGTCGGACTGGTACAAGGTGCAGGATCTGGACCATATAAGAGAGTCGTTGCCCCTGCCGCAGGCGGAAACCGTCCGCTTCCTGTTCGGCTGCGAAACGGATATGGACAAGAATTTTACGATCGGCGTCAGCGACAAGACGCTTGAAGAGCTGGATTTTATTATAATCCCGACGACGCATATGCATATGCCGGGTTTTACGATCGATGCGGACGTCGGTTTTGACGCGGACGGTATAAAACGCCGCCGGGAATTATATATAAAACGGTTTGAAAAGGTGCTTTCCGCCGATCTGCCGTTTTACAAAGTCGGCATAGCGCATCTCACCTGCCCGCTCGCATGTATGCAGCCGAAAGACGGGATTCTGCAGCTGATCGACGGTATTCCGGACGAGACCTTCCGCGAGCTGTTCTCGACGGCGGCAAAAAAGGGACTCGGCATCGAGCTGAATTTCGGTGCGTTCAAGTATTCGGGCAAAGAGAAGGAGAGCGAATACCGGCCGTTCCGCATCGCGAAAGAATGCGGCTGCAAGTTCTATTTCGGCAGCGACGCCCACCATCCGCGCGACCTCGAACCCGCGATCCGCAATTTCCAAGAGATAATAAACACCCTGGGCCTCAGCGAAGACGAGAAGTTCCGCCCGGGCAAAGCGTAAGATACTGATCAGTCTTCCAGATCGGAGAGCATATCATAGGCCGTGTCATACCCGGCGTTGGCCGAACGCCTCAGCCAGGCCTTGGCCTCGTCTTTGTTCTGTTCAAAATCCTTTGTGAGGAGGATCTTGGCGACATTGTACATTGCCTCCGGAATATCCTGCTCCGCGGCCTTGAGGAACCATTTATACGCCTCTTCCAGATTCGGCTCGGTCCCCCTGCCGGACCAGTACATGAAGCCTAAAGTAAACTGCGAAATGGCGTCCCCGTGCTCCGACGCCACCGTCAGATAGCGCAGCGCGCGGTCAAGATCCTGGGGTATGTTCCAGCCGTAATAGAACTCTTTCCCGAGAAACGCGCACATTTCCGGGTCGCCCTCTTCGCATAATTCGATGCAAGCCTTAAGTTTCTCTTCCATTGTAGGTTCCATAGTATTGAGTCCCCCTTATTAATATGCGTTTTTTCAACTGCTAATGTACCATATCAACTGATTAAAATCAAGCTGCTGTATAATACTCCTATTCATCCGGATCCGGTTCTATATAGTTTGAGTCCCATTCGAATTTCTTTTTGCCAAACTGAATAAATTCAATATCCATTTTGTTCTTTTTATTCCTCTGCTCCGGAAACAGATCCATCCGGGAATAATACCAGTCGCGATAAACCAGCACGATCGACGAAACGTTCGACAACACGTCATCCTTTATATTCAGATCCCAGACGCGCGGGTGTTTGTCGCTTCTCTTTTCAAGTCTGCGGTCCGCATTGAATTCGGCAATGATCGAAACATTATATTGTTCTGCCATCTTTACAAGAAATCGGGCAATTTCCGTCTGATCGAACACGTACTCGTTGTGAAAATATGAGCGTTCGCTCAAAATACGAACACTATCGACAAATATATATTTGACCGGAGTGTGCTTCCGCAAGTAACCCAATATTGTACTGAACTGTCCAAAACACATGCCGTCATCATGGATCAGGTTTACAGTCGGGTGCTGACCGGCAAATCTCATCCATTGGCTCTCTTTCGCTCTCTGTTTACCGGATGCGTAATAGCTGTAACCATAATAGTTGGTGTAGTCAAGAATGAATAAAGCTATTTCGCCATTCTCCTTATGACTGTGCAAAAGGTCCTTGATCATGCTTTGGCAGAAAACGCTCTTCCCCATTGCCGGACGCCCCGCAACGATCGTCAGACCGCCTTCCTCAATTTCGATATTGTCAATTCTCATTACAGTTCTCCTTTTGATGATCTATTAGCAGCTGTATTGCTTACCGGATTGTGCCGTTTCAATTATACGATCAGCCGCGTACCAAATACGGTACACAAAAAAGACCGGGTTTTTGTTATCAACCCGGCCGGCAATATTATATTAGTCTTTATACCTTGACGGAATCGGATCTGTCATGTCTTTGGCTGGCGGTTCTGCTTTTCGGAATCGAAGATCGCCACCGCCAGGTCAGTCATCTCCCGCCCCCACAGCTCCCCGGTTTTCTGTACCTCTGCCCACGGACAGAGCGAGGCATAGTTATCGTCAAGCGCGATATCATACGAACCGTTACGGTCGCTTACGCTTTTATACAGGTGCCTGCCCGTTCCTATCAACTCATGGGCGTCCCGGCGTTTCATGCCCTTGGTTTTCAGGTTGCTGAAGATCTCTGCGTTGATCTCATAGAGGTCATAGTATCCGGCCCAAAAGGTTTCGGCGGTATAAAGCGCTTTTTCGCTGTCATAGCAGGCCTTCCAGCCCGCGCCCGTCTTAAAACGAAGCGCGCCTTCCGCGAATTCCGCCGGAAGTCTTATGCGTTTTTTCTTCTTATTATTCCTTGATATTTTTGACATTGACCGGCCTCTTCCGCGATTTTCAACTTATGATCTTCTCAGGTCTGTGGGAAGAAAGGATCCTTTTCGGCCGGAAAGATAATATTCGATCCCAGTCGTCTTTCAGTTTACTATTCTCCCCGTATGCTTCTATGTATTCAAATGGTTCCAGATCACCGGCAAGGCAGTCACCGTCATCCAGCACTAAAACAACACTGTCACCGCTGTGGCTTGGTGTGTGTACGATCTCGCCTGAGATACCCAACTGCGCCAGGAAGGCGCGGCTTGCTTTGCAGGAAATAAGCGTTGCCCGCGTCTCATCTATCGGCGTATACGGGAGCTTATCTCGCGCGAAAATATTGTCCGCACCGTGCACGAAGGGCTTTTGCGCATCGATCAGCAGGAGTTTGACGCCTTGCTCCATAAGCTCGTTTATCAGCCCCATATGATCGGGGTGATAGTGCGTTGCCATTACATATTCTATGTCTTTTACCCTGATGCCGTTATGCTTCAGCGCTTTATAGAACGCCGGCATAGTTCCGGCATGATCCGTGTCGACAAGCAGCCCGCCAAGATCGCCTTGTATGAAAAACGTATTCGTGTTTCCGTATTTAAGTTTGATCATTTATTCACGCTTTAATAAAAGAAATTATCTCATCCCACACGGCGGGGTCCTGCTCTGTCATACGCCCGATTGGTTTATCGGAGAAATACTCCTTCCGGGCCTCGGGCGTTTCCAGCTGTTTCTCCGCTATCCGGCGGTAATATTCTCCGATCCAGGCGTTCATTGTCCCCAGCGCCTCGGAAGTATATTGCGGGTTGTGCTTTTTGCCCTCCACCGTCACGACGCGCAGGTTCGGATTGTCCAGTTTCAAAACCTTGCCGGCGTTGTATTTGTAATTGACCATGGGATCGTCCGTGGAATGGAACCACAATATCTTGTCCGGCGTGGAGGCAAGATAGTCCAGGTTGTCCAGGGCACCGTAGCGCGGGTCAAGCTTCTTTTCGAACCGTCTGACGCGGTTGGCCAGTAACCGGAGTTTGACGAAGCCCATCATCTCGTCCGCGATGCTGACGAATCCGGAAATGATCACCGCTCTTTTAACCGAATCGTTCAGGTGGGCAATATTCAGCGCCGTATATCCGCCCAGCGAGTGACCGACAGGAATGAGCTCCGCTTCCGGGCGCAGCAATTCGGTCAATTCGACCGCGTCCCGGGTGGGCGCGTTGACGGAGTCCATCTTCTCTCCCCCGGAGCTGCCGCAGCCCGTATAATCCAGCGTCAATACCCGTAACCCCGCCCTGCAGATCGTCTCTATCTCGGCCAGATAAGCGGTGTGGCCCGGACCCATGCCCGGGCAAAACAATATGAGCTTGCCCGCGTCGTATCCCGGGTAGCAATAACTGAAATAACGGATGGACACCCCGGCGGAATTGTTGAAATAACCTGGCTCGCAAAGAAGGCCCGGAAAATCCTCGGGGCAATAATACGGTATCGCCTCGTCCTTGTCGTACCGCTTCAGGAAATTCTTTTCATACATTTTGCTGATCAGGCCCATAGAACGTCACTCCTGCTTGAATTGCAAGATTATTATACTGTTCCGCCCGGGACAATTCAAGAACATAAGGCGGTTCTTTCCGTCCTTCTTTGCGCTTCCTCTCTCATTTCACGGATTAAAATAATAAGTTCCGGATTCAGATCGCCACGCAGTGGTTGAGGCCTCTAGTCAGGTCGGATCGGGCACGCTGCGCGTCGAAACCCACCAGCTTTATGCCTTTGTCCACCGTATTCTGATAAATGATCTCCATATCGTTAAGGTGAGGTTGAGTCATATTTACCACCGACAGCGATGGCGCCCCGCACAGAGATCTGATATAGTGATCGCCCCTGCCGCAGAAATGCATGCCTCCGCCGCCGAAGCGGTCCAGCAGCATCCGGTCGTAGGGGACGCAGAATTCGTCGTACAGCTCCGGCGAGAGATTCATTGCGCTGTCACAGCGCAGCATGATGCTGCCCTTGTGCCAGACGTTGCCCCAGTGGGGGTTTATGTCCGGCCGCGGCGGGTAAAGTTTCTGCCACTCCTCCATAAAACTGATGTAGGACCGGGTCAACAGCCCCAGTACGTCGTGGACAGTTTCCGGTTCGTCTGCGATCTGGTAGAACATTTCTTCGCCGAACAGCAGTTCGCAGTTGTCGATCGGCCCCTGTATATCAGGGTGGTAGACCTGCACATATCTGGATATTTTGGGGTAATGCGCGAATATTTCCTTCACAAATTCGCCGAAGCCGAACACCTTCGCACCCAGCCCCGCGCGGTTGTCCGGAATGCCTCTGTCGAGGAGCTTTTGCATTGCCCCTTCGCCTGTGAGCGCGCGGGTTATGGGCAATGTATTTGTTTTGTACGGCATGATGTACACTTCGGCGCCGAACAGCGAAGTGCCGATGCAGGAGCCGTAATTGGCCCGGATGGCGAGGCTCATGGATCTTTCACGGTTGCGGTCGTTGTCGTCAAGGGCGTAGGATACTCCGAGCAGCTGCGAATACAGCATGCTGTCGTAGTCGGCCATGGCGTCGTTGATCATCATGCTTTTCCGCCCGACTGTCGTCAATGTCAGTTTTTTGCGCTTCGGAGCGAATATGTCTCCTTCGAACCGGTCAAACAGGAAGTCCCACCACTGGTCAACAAAATCTTCTTCGGTCTCCGGGTCTATCCTCCGCTCTATATCTTCGAGAAGGTCGATCGTTTTTTGTGTCAGCTTCATCATTCACCTTTAACTCTGCCGCAGGGATCCCGCGAGCACTTGTTTTTTCTTATCCGATCTGACTCTGCATCCATGTCAGATGGGCGGCCATCCATGTATTAAAGTCGTTTCGCATCGCGGAGAGCGTCCGGTATGATCCTGACTGGTAACGGGTGCTCTCCAGCTGATAGAGTTTGTTGTATGCGGCCTCATTGATCTTATCCAGATCGGCGTTGACGGCAGCGGTCACTTTATCATAGGTATTGCGGAACAGTTCGGCGTATGCCTTTGCGAATTCCGGCTTCCGGGAAAGCTGCGGAAAGTAGAAGTGCGAGCCGTCCCTGTGGATATTGGCAAAAGAATCAATATTCCATTTCCATGAGTCAAAGTCCCAGTTCGGTCCCATGACGAGCTTGCTGTTCTCGGTGGAATCCTTTTTCCACATAAAGAGGTTGTTACCTCCGGAGTCCAGGAGACACATGTAGTCCGCTACCAGGACCCACGAAACGAAGGAATCCAGATCGATATAGTCAAGGTATGAGCTGTCGTTTCGGGAGAGAGCTCTCTCCAGTTCGGTCATGTAGTTTTTAATGTATTTGTAGGCGTCGGAATTTGCGTCGATATCATCGGTATCCGGATATTTGAAGGTGTACTTCATCACGAAGTTCACAGACGATGGAGTTGTGAAGTATAGCGGCTCGTTCCACCAGTAGGCGTCAAATTCGATGACAAATCCGTCATCTTCCACCGGGCAGCGCCACCTGGCGTCCCCTTTTCCGGTCCCTTGCTTGACGCATTCCGAGAGTATGTAAATTCCCCGGTAATCGCCGTTGACGTATAGAGAAACGTAGGTATAATCCGGCGACCAGGGCGTACCGACAACGTCCGCGATCGCGTCACCGGCAACGCGGTAAATATCCGTTCCGTAATTGAGCAGGAGCCATTCTTTGTCGGCATAGGACTTTCCGTCCGACGGGCGGTCAATAAACGGTGCCAGAAGATCGCTCTTCTTTTTCAGCTTGATCTTGTAAGGTTTCTTTATGCCGTAGGCGCTGGTATTGCCGCGGATCTTCATCTTCGCGCCTTGATACTGTTCCTCCTCGGAACAGTTTTGCGAGGAGTCGTAAACAACGTTGTCGGAGGCATCGTAGATCTTCACGATGCTGTTCTCCCAAGTCGCATTCGTGATGCCGGCGCCAATATTTCCGGGCGGCGGAGTTACATATTCGCAAGTCGGCCAGACATAGTCTTCGGTCGTGATCTCCACGCGCGGGAAGTCAACGCTTCTCGCATCGGGTACGTAGCAGGCACTGAAACTGACTGAACTCCCGATCTGCTCATAGCCGTAGCATTTCAGCTTGACCGTGAACACGTCGTTCTTCGTGAGCTTCATTATATCGCATTCGCCAATCTCACCGTCATATGTTTTGGAGATAGTGCCTGCTCCGCCGGTAACGGTGACCTCCACGTAACGGAGCGGCTCTTCCTCCGCTTCTGTCCAGGTGACGATCAGCCGGCCGCTGTCCGATATACCGTAACCGTATGACCCCAGGAGCGTTTTTCCGTTTGACGCGTTCGCCATTGCCCCGGACGATGCCGTTACTTTAATGTTGCTGTTCACTCCCCGGATAATATAAATATCCCGTCCCAGATCCTCGATTTGCGCGTATGATCCTTCGACGTTCACCGATGAGATCAGATAACCCTTTTTAGGTTTCAGACAAAGCCAAAGATTCCCGTTCTCACGAGTCGGTTCCCCGCCGGGCGAATCAGATGTATAGAAGATGTCCGACAGACCGTCCGGAAGCTCCTTCCCTTCGGTATAAAGAGACGGGACGATGCGCGAGTCGGTTTTGACTGTACAAATATAGGCGTTTTTTTCATAATACTCCCGGGTCCCCGGTTCGGGTTCCTTCGTCGGATCCGGAGTAGACGGCACCGCTGTAGGGGTCGGAGTCTTGGCGGGGACCGGTGTCCCGGTAGGAGACGGTGTCCCGGTAGGGGCCGGGGCTTCGGTGGGAGTCGGGACTTCTGTGGAACGCGGGGTCTCGGTGGGAGTCGGGACTTCGGTGGGTGTCGGGGTTTCGGCAGGGGTCGGAACTGCGGTGGGAGTCGGGGCTTCGGTGGGAGCCGTGGTTTCGGCGGGAGTCTGGACTTCGGCGGGTGCGGAAGGCGCTTCACTGAACGTTGGTTCCTCGCTCGCGGAGAGTTCTTCACCGGCTATGTCAACAATGTCCGAGGGATCGGGGAAAGGAGATGAAGAAATCCCGTTTTTCGGTCCGCAGGCAACAAGAGTCATAAGGGTCATCCAAATTGCCAACCCCAAGCATAAGCATCTCTTATATTTTGTTCGTATTCGAAGGGTTCTCATAGGCAATTTCTCCCGGTAAAGTTGAACTCTCATGCATTCATTATATTTGAACAGAAGGGAAAAATCAATTTGTTTAGTAGTTATTCCGACAAACCGGATTTTTATCGAGCAAACCCAAAAAAATCAGGAATAATCTCTGCTCCGAATGTCCGTATTCCCATTCTGTACATTGCTTTGGCGTGAATTCTGTCATGCCATATGAAACGTCTCAATACTTTTCGCACAGACCATTGCTCGCCGTAGCTGCCCGTTACGGTATCAAGCGACAAATATCCCGCGATGTTTTCAAGTGTTTCAAATCCCCTTGCTCTACAGGAAAAGATGGTTCCTTCGTTATCCGATTTAACACCGATTTCAGAAAAATAGTATTCGTTGACATTTTTTGTGTGCTGGTACATTTCTTCCGCGGTGCGAGGAACAGAACCGTAAAATGTCTTGCGCCAAGGAAGCGTGCTCTTGTGTTTATCCGGAAATGAACTGTAAAGCATATGAAAATCATTTGCAGATTTCAAAGCCAACAATTTAAGATATCGGTATTCTTCAACCGTCAGAGGACTTTCTTCTGTTGTAAACAAAACATCACTATCAGCATCTTTGATTTGCAGATCTGATTTCTTCTCCTGAACGATTTCAATTTCGTAATCATCAGGCGGCGTTTCGCCTTTCCAAAGTTGAAATCGCCGTATTTCTTCCGGCATTTTTAATAATGCTTCTTCTTTAGATGCGCCTCTTGTAAAAGCACCCGGATAAGTGTTCACGTAAAGAATGGTATCATAACCATTATGCTCCCACACGCAGCCAATTCTCATTTTTACCTCCAAAGATCCCGGTTTATTGAGATCAGAGATCCTTTTCGACAATGTAGTAACTGTGCCTTTTAGGCAGATCGGACAATACGCCGGCAATCTTATAGCCGTTCTTTAAAAAGAAATCGATGTTCCAGTCATATACTTCTTCAGCGATCAATTTGGTCGCTCCGTTTTCTTTTGCTTTCTTTTCAAAGTGTTTTAAGAGCAAACTTCCCAGGCCTTGATCACGATGATCTTCATTGACCCATATTTTCCAGATCCAGCCGTCGTCAGTTCCGGATACACCCGCCATTATGGCGGCAACGACGTTGCCGTTTTCATCGATCAGCTTTCGGTTGATCTTAATGTAATCGTGTTTGGGCTTGAGAAAAGGCAGATTATACTCATCCAGCTTATTGTCGATATACTCGCTGTCTGCTTCGTTTCCGTCCGCTATTTCATAGCCGATCGGTTTGCACGGCCTTTTGGTTTGAGCATTGTCAAGCCGTTTAAATAATGAATAATCCTCGAATCCGGCATGATCATGATTGACCGTTCCGAAAACGGTATATCCATGCTTTAGATAAAAAGGCTTGGCCTGAAAATCTGCGGTATCCAGATAAGAAAGATAGCAGCCCCTGCCTTTTCCCGCTTCTTCCACCGCCTGTAAAAGGTTCGAGCCCAGTTCCCGCAGACGGTATTTTTCGTCCACCCACATAACGTCAACGAACAGACAACCCCATTGATAAATGAATGCGATGCAGCCGGCAATTATGTTGCCGTCTTCATCTGTTATCTTTTTACAGATCATCTCCTCTTCATCCTTAAAGCCGTCTGCCGCAGGCACAATTTTGAAATAATGCTCATAAACAAGATCAATTATACGCGCAGAATCTTTACGTGCGCTTCTTCTTAGTTTGAACTTTTCCATATTGATATTTCCTTTCGAATTTACTTAAGTGACTTTATAAACTGAAATCAGGGCTGAAGCCCCGGAAACAGTTGGTAATAATCCAGTCACTTATGATTCCCGAACAGATCATCCCGGTACGCATCCAGATATTCGATGCAATATTCGTCTATGCCAAGGAGCGCCTCCGCGGCGTATACTCCGCCCATCATATCGCGGCTTAAAGGATCCAGTATCGCACTGTCCATTTCTTCGTTTTTCCCCATCCGTTTTACCTCACTAAACCGGAATTTGCCGATGTTTTTTCAGAGGGACTTTTCCATGCAGTACATTGTATGCCCTTTCGGATAATCTTCAAGCACGCCCGTTACTCTTTCATAGCCGTTCTTTTTGAAAAATCCCACATTCCAATCATATGCTTCAATAAACACAACAGCAACACCGTTTTCCTTTAACTCCTGCTCTAACTCGCCAAGAAGCTGAGAGCCGATCCCTTGATTGCGGTACTTTTCTTCCACCCAAAGGGCATCGATATCTGTGCCGTTCCAACCATCAATACCACCGACAAACCCGGCAATGATACATCCGTTTTCGTCCACGATTTTTTTTCTCAGCGAGATGTATTCATGCTCATGAGGCGCAACGGTACTGTCATATTCGCGCAATTTGCTGGAAAGGATTTCTGCATCCTTTTCGTTACCACGCTTGATTTCGTATTGTTGGCAATCTAACGGCATATATTCCGCGGAAGGTCGGTCAAGCCGTTTTGTGAGCATATAGTGTTCATGACCCTTCGGCACATCTGTCATCGTGTCGTTCAGCATATAACCATGTTTGTCGTAAAACGCTTTTGCCTGCCAGTCAAAGGTTCCGACCATTGCGAGATAGCAACCTTGTTCCCTTGCTTTACGTTCAGCCTCCCGCATCAGTGCAGAGGCCATACCCTGTCTGCGAAACGCTTCTTCCACCCACAGATCATAGATTGATGCAGTCCTCAGAGCGTCTACAGACAAAATGCATCCGCCAAGGAGGTTTCCACTTTCGTCGGTGACTATATAAACAAACTCTTCTTCCTCCGCTTCTTCAGGTTGTGCAATTGTGTTGAAAGCATTTTCCACTTGTTCTTCAATATACTCCATATCGTCTTCTGAACAAGGTATCATTTCAAATTTCATTTCTGTTTCTCCTTCACAAATCCCGATTTGTCGATATGATTCTATCACACCGGGCAAAGCTTTTCTACTGAAAACGGGGCTGGAATGTTGCTTCCAACCCCGCAGATGGAGGAGAGGATTGGATTCCTCGCCTGCGGGTCGGATTTTTGGCGTACAGAATCGCCTGTGTGCCCTTCAAATCGATCGGGAGGCATAGTTGCCTCTCCGAACCGGAATGGCACGTAAAACGCGTTTTTGAGTGGATTAAAAGACCTCGACAAACCGGGATATGTAAATCTGTACGGATCTTTATTCTTTCTTTTTTACAGGAACCCAGACCGCGCTGCGGTAGTCGGGATCGGTCTTTTCTCCGTTTATGCAATCATACCACTCAACATTTGCATTGCCGCAAAGCTCGTACTCCGGGTTTCCCGGCAGCCATTCCCGGAAGATCTGCGTGTTCACGCTTTGGAGCGCCTCCGGGATCGGACCGATGCAGTTGAACACGGCCCAGTCGCTTCTTGGAAATTCATAGACGACCATTCCTTCCGGCACATCTCCGCCCGTGTATTTGCCGGCAACGAGATACCGGAACTTTCCGCCGTCGATATCGTCGATACAGACGCCGTATTCCCCGATGCAGTTATCTACCAATGCCTGCTCATAGGGATTTGCCGGAGTATTACCGGCATACACGTTGTAAGCATATTTTTCACAGATCTCATCCCAGAACTTCGGGATCTCAGCGTAAGCGGTTTCATTGTCAAATACTTTCTGAAAGCCGATGACCTTAAACGGGAATATCGGTGTGATTTTGTAGTCCATCTGATTACCTCCATGAACGGACAGTTTGATCGTCAAGGGAAGGAACGTGTTGATCGCCGCACCGCCGCGAACCTGTGACGGCGCCCGGCCGTGGAACCGTGAGAAAGCCTTTGTAAAACTTTCCGGCGTTTCATATCCGTACCGGAATGCAATGTCGATCACTTTGTCATCCGTCTCCCTCAGATCCACCGCCGCCAGATACAGCCTTCTGTTTCTGATATACTCTCCGATACCGTATCCGGTCAAGAGAGAAAAGCCCTTCTGAAGAAAGAATGGGGAAAAATACACCTGATCCGCCACGTCCTGCACACTGATATCGTCGGTCAGATGTTTTTCAATATAATCGATTGCAGTACGAACACAGGTAAGCCACTCCATCTGTCGATCCTCCTTTTTCTGACAAGATCATTATATCACTAAAAGCGATAAATGTCCTGTCATTTACTGCTCAGATCTGTCCCGCGAATACCGGCTTGCCGGAATCATTTTTATTCCTACAAACTGGAATTTATCTAACCGCACCAAAAGAGTTGTTAGCATAAGAACTAATTTACTTCATTATCGCATTCCACGAAGTCCGGCGTTCCGGCAAAAATGAACTCACTGCATAAATACTCGAAAAGATTGCCGAAATAATTAACTCTACCGCCGTAGTCGGGTAGAATCGCGATCAGACTTCCGTCTGGTTTGATCCAAATAATGTCGTAGTAATAGTATCCGCCTGTCGCTACAGGAACGGTATCCGGACCAAACTTATCTCTCGTGTCAGGATCGTACCAGTACTGCAAAGCCTCCTCAGACGAATCAAAACCATCAATCAAGTCGAGCGTACAAACAAACCGGAAATCGATGCGGTTCTTGCTCCGAGTGGAAAAGCGACAATGATCAAGCACACCGTCCCACTCGCGGCAGAATTTCTCCGCCGCTTCGGTGTAAGGCACGCCTGCATTGCGATAACGCTTCACGAACTTATCGTGATCGTATTCATAAGCCCTGTGCGCTTTAGCAAATTCCACCATCGCGGCGATTCGTTCTTCTAACGTCCCGGTGAGTTCCATATAGTTTTACTCCTTCTCCCACACACAAAACGTTTTAGCGCAGTGCTTTTGAACGCATATCTTTATCAGGTTGAACCAGCAGATACAGTGATCGAGGATGATCGAATCGGTCGTGATCACGTTATTCTTGTCCCACAGCGTCGAATCGACGGCTTTCAGTATCTGAATATCGAGATCGAACGGATATTCTTCGCCGATCTCGGCGAGCAGCGTTTTCAGCCTCCCGGAATTCGACACCGGCTCGTCGAGCAGGACACGCGCGGTTTTGACATTTTGCTCTTTCAGCGTATCGAACAGCGCGTGAACGGCTTTCTCAGTCTCTGGGATAATACGATACGTACCGCGCAGGGCGGCAAGATCGCGTACCGTACCATCCATACATTCAAACAGGATCGAATCGGAAAACATAACTTCAAGCGTTATCACCGTGTTGAAGCCGTCTATCCAAACTTCCGAGCCTTCAAGAGAGGTTTTCTCTTTTGCTTTTCTTGTTTTCAGCTGTTCATTGGAGGCAACGCTACGCGCGATCGCAAGCCTCTGACGCTCGGACAATACGAAATGATTGCCGACAAACGTCGACGCCTGCTTCAAGTCGTATCCCTCGTTCAACAGGTAACAGATATGCCGCGATGCGGTTTTCATTGTCTTTATTGCCGCCGGAGAAAAGTATCTTTCATCCTCCGGCACATATCCGCGCTTTGCGTTCATTCGCCTTCTCCTTTCCTGCGCTTTATCCCGACAAACCGGAATTTGTTGATCAGATGCGAATTTATAACGCAGTGCCGTTTTTCGGCACATAGAAACCGCTAATATCAATACTTTCCATTTCCAGAAGTTTCATTTTCTTTTCTATACCGCCGGCATATCCAGTAAGATTTCCGTTTGCTCCGACAACACGGTGGCATGGGATGATGAGAGATATGGAATTATGCCCGACTGCTCCGCCGACCGCCTGAGCTGACATCCGCGTAATACCTGTGTCTTTAGCAAGCTTCTCGGCAATCTCTCCGTAAGTCATAGTATTTCCGTATGGGATATTTAGCATGATTTTCCAGACCGACTTACGAAATTCTGTCGTTTTCATATTAATCGGTGGTGTGAAACCGGGTTCCTTACCGCTGAAATAGATATCAAGCCACTTATCCGTCTGTCTGAAAACGAGCAGTTCCTTTTCTTCACAATCGGAGTCCAATGTATCTGCAAAATACTTCTGGCCGTCAAACCAAAGCCCGATCAGATGATCACCGTCAGAAGCTTCAGTTATCCCGCCGAGCGGTGAATCATAGTGATGCGTATATTCCATAGTCAGAATTTCTCCTCCGCAAATCCCAGTTTGTCGAGCTCTTAGCCCGATATTATTATACCATTTTTGCCCCATAATTCAATGAACCCTAACACAATTCTGTCACATTAGCGGATATTATATCCGTTACGTTTGAATGACTTTTTCCATATGTCATTAGAAAAACAGAGTACTTATTGAAGTGCCCAAAAGCATTGTAACATATAGCTTTTGTGACACTTTTTATCCTCCATTTCTTTACATTTGGAGGTCTCAGAATCCCCTCACTTTTCGGACTAATTCTAATGTGATTCTAATGTCATTTTTGTACGCTCATTAGATATTTGGCTTATTCCGGCAAAACAAGCATAAGTATATCTCTTTCCAAAGCCCAGATCACGATAAAATCGCGAATTCCGTGATTATAATCACGAAATTCTTAAAAAATCCGTGAAATTGTCTCTGGACTTTGTTCTGTTTCTGTTTATATTGTTGTTGCCAACGCAAAACCGCGGCGGCGGCAATACTAAAACAGAGGTGAGTAATATGAAACCAGTTGACCCGGCCGAGTACACAAAAATACTAAACGATAGTCCAGTGGCAATGATGGCAAAAGAAGCCGCAGTGATCGGGCGCGAATACAGGATCCCGAAGACGGAGTTGCTCGCGTTTATCAGCGGAAACTCATCTGCCGAAGAGTGAGCAAAAAAGGCCCGAAAAAAGAGAATTTGCAGTTCGCTTTCTCGCTATCTTGTGCTAAAATAGGTAGCGCAAGAGTTCGCTGAAAGCGAAGGTTCGAAATTTGTCGGGCGGGGACAATGCCCGTTCAGCGAGCTTAAGGAGACGTAATAAATGACCGGAATATCGATCCCGTTCAATGGAATATATGACGAAGAGGCAATGGAAGAGTTCCTTCCGGCACTGAGGCAAGCGAAAGATCTCGGTGCCGAAAGCATCGAAATACGCAACGTCAGACCAGAATACGATCCGAAAGAAGTCGCGAAAGCGGTTGACTATTTCACAGATTTCGGCTTCCAGATCTCGGTGCACGGAGCGATGATGTCGCCCGAAACCGCGGTCGAAGACGTTTTCGCACCGCTCTCGGAGATTCTTCCCGGGCTGAAACAGAAATCGCTCAACATAACCGTGCACCCGTTCGATGGGGACAATACGGCGGCGCTGACGAGGCTTTCCGATCATATAATCAAAAACCGCCTTCCGGTCACGATAGCGCTGGAAAACAATCGCCTTATGCCCGATGGAAGTCAGGGCGACTGCGCGGAATACATCCTAGACGCCGTGAAAAAGACGGACAGACCGAACGTCGGCATCTGCTTCGATCTCGGACACTATCTTTATTTCGTACTGAAAAACCATCCCGAAAAACCGGATATGCTGCCATCAAAAGAGTTTTACAGCCGTGTCATCCACACCCATATTCACGCGCTGCGCGGTCACAGCACGCATTATCCATTGACTGAAGAGTATTATATGCCACTGGCGGAATACCTCGCCCCGCTCGCGCCATCCTTTTCCGGGATCTTCAATCTGGAACTTAGTTTTAACAAATTTGCCGACTCCATGTCGCCCGCCGATGCGCTCGCGGTTTCGATGAAATCTCTTCGTGCAGCATTGTCCGCACTCAGCTGAATTATGCTTTCTTCTTTTTCTTCGAAGCAGCAGTCACGGCAGCAACACCTGCTGCCGCAGCCAGCACACCACCGGTGATCGCGGGAATTATCCAGCCGTTTTTCTTCTTGGAAGCGGCATCATCCGATTCGTGAGATTCTGTTGCCTCCGGTGTTCCCGGCGCCCCGGTGGGTTCCTCAGCCGGTTTCGGCGCCAGTTCCGGCAATTCCTGCGTACAGATATACATATCGTGGACTGTCACCAGGAAGTACGACGGTTCGTCGCCGTTCACATCGAAACCTACGGCAGTGAAAATCGGGTCGTCGTTGACGAAGATCGATTTTGACCATTTGCCGTGATCGCAGAAGATCGCCGAAGGCATAAACAGATAGCCGTCAAAACCCTCGGGGATGCCGTAACTGTAGCGGCCGTTATTTTGTGCAAGTTCCGCAGCGGGTTCGTTGATCACGCTGACCGTACCGTCAGTCCCAACCAGATACAGATCCAGACCCATCTTGCCCATGTAGGCGTGGTCGTGACCGGGCGTATCAGGCTGGAAACAGAACCATACGTCACCGTCGCTCTTGTTGGTCAAGGATAGGACAACGTACTTCGCTCCGGTCAGTTTACCCTCCTCCTTGAGCATCGGTGCTGTTATACCGTAGCGGTCAACGCAGCTCGCGGCATTCTCCTCGCTCAGCACTATATCGCCGTCAATGATCTCGCATTCACCGTATTCCCACGGATCGACAACAGACTCGTCAAAAGTTTCTACCAGCCTGAGCTGTACCTTTTTGTCTTCATAGTCGATTTCCGTATTTCCGGTCAGAATAACCACGTCTTTGACCGACATATCCAGATCGTAATTTCCCGGAAGCTCAATGCCCATGTACATACCGTTTATGTACAGATTCTCCCACTTGGCGTTTTTCATATAGCCGGCGTTTTTCGCTTCGCTAAGAGCGCGCCGTATGAGCGGCAGAAGTTCCACGTCGATGTCTTTCCATTCGTTGAATATCATCTGACCGGTGCTGTCGTAGAAATTGTTGTCTTCGCTGTAAAAATTTGAAGAGGCAATATTGAAGATCCACTTTCCGGTAGCAGAATCCTTACTGCCCACATCCGGGAAACTCATTTCGGAAACGAAGGCCTCGCGGTTGTCGAATACAGGAAGACCGAACCACAACATATCGGTATAGCGCCCGGTCGTCTCGTCGTAATTGGCCACGAAGAGGTAGAACATGAATATGGCTGAGTGAAGCGCAGGGTCCGCTGTTCCATTCGTATTGTCCGCAAAGGCATTGAGCCGGGCGCTGAGCTTGACCCTGACTGAATCATGCTCCGAGATCTTCGTCTCAGGCATCGGAAGATCCATAGTCTGTTCGAGCAGCAGATGCGGCCATTCCTGCCCCTCTTCCCGGTTTGGCTGTGTATAGCATTCGGAGCCCTTCAAGGCGAGCCGTATCTCCCCTTCCACAGTATTCACTTCAACTGTTTTGGATTGGTTGTCATACTTGTAAACGCCGTTTCCTTCATCCGTAAACCGGTAATTGAAGGTCTGCTCGCCGTTTTTGATCTCATAAGTCGTGTTTTCCTTGTCGTGGAACGGATATCGGGAAGCCCACTGGCACAGATTCCAGGCCGGGGTTTGTCCCTCGCGCCCGTGATCAAATATGACCATCGGATCGTACATATCCATTTCCGGGAAAGATTCGATCGGATCTGAGTAGATCGGTCTTCCGAGGCCTCTTACTACAAACCCTTGTGCAAAAGTCCGGTCACGCAATATTGAGATCTCATTCCGGTTCATTTTGTTCTCCTCTTTATCCGTTTCGATCGAAGTCGGCTCAAACGATGCGGGCGTATCTATATCGGGCGCTGCGGTGCTGTCATCGGTGGGCAACGTTGCCAACGGTGCATCTGTTTTATTTTCCGTAAGGGTCGATCCGGACAGGCAGCCTGCCAGCAGCGAGAAACACAACAGTAACGCAGTAAAAGCAATATTTATTTTTATACTCTTTATACGCTCCATTTCATTATCTCCGCGTCGTACCCCGTTTTCGTTTCGTCTTTCGCGTCTCGATCATTCAAAAAACGCTTTCTCAATTTCCATGCAGATATGATGGTAGATAGGCAGATGCAATTCCTGAACCTTATAGGTTTCGGTTTCGGGTGCGCAAATACAAATATCAGCTATTCCCTTTAACTTACCGCCCGACTGTCCGGTAAGGGCAATAACAGTAAGCCCCAGTCCCTTTGCCACCTGAGCGGCGGCAACACAGTTTTTCGAATTGCCCGACGTACTGATGCACATCAGCACATCGTTCTTTCGCCCGAGCCCCATCAAACACTGCGCATAGACCAGTTCGGAGTCAACGTCGTTGCAAAAGGCAGTATTCAGTCCCGCGAAACTCGGCAGAGAGATCGCCGGAACCGCCCTTTGCAGCTTTGCCAGAACCTCATCCGTAAGCTCCGGATTGTATTTCTTCATTTGCGCCTTTTGTGCTTCGCTCAACGCTCTTTTCGACAAAAAGCCTTTCATCAGTTCGCCGACAATATGCTCGCAGTCGGCACAGCTGCCGCCGTTTCCACACAGCAGTAATTTGCCCTCATTTTGGAAAGCGGAAATGATGATTTTTGTCGCTGTTTCGATCTCAGCCCGGCAGCTGTTTAGCACCGGATAATGCGTAAATAAATCATCCGTGTTTTGTTCTTCCAGCAAGGCAACTCCTATAGCGGCATGATCACCGAAGGACTCTCCGAGCTTTGCAGGTACGACCCGGCAAACTCCGGCGGAGATCGGCAGTGCTTCACGGTCGATAACTTCTTTAGTATATTGCCACAGCAGATTTTGAGAGCGGGTGAAAATACTGCCGATGACGATGCATTCGGGGTTTAAAATATCGATCAGCACGGACAATCCCTGGCCCAGTTTTTCGCCGCAGGTTTTATACACTTCGATCGCTGTTGCATCGCCGTTGTCGGCGGCAATCGAAATGGTTTTGGCATTGACCTCATCAGCGGCATACATCGGAACGATGCCGTTTTTAAGGGCCTGATCCAAATACTGTTTTCCCAGCTGTGCCAGACCGCCGCCGCTGCAAAAGCCTTCAAACGAACCGCTTTTACCGTATCCCACCGGACCGTCTTTTTCAATGCGGATATGCCCGACTTCACCGGCGTTGTCGTTAGTGCCGGAATACAGGCGTCCGTCCAAAATAAGGCCGGCGCCGAGCCCCGTACCGAAGGTCAAAAATATCATGTTTTTTGTACCCTTGCCGGCGCCGAATTTCCATTCAGCCAAGGCACAGGCATTCGCATCATTTTGCAGATGTACCGGCACACCGAAATGGTTTTTGATCTGTAGGGCGATCGGCACACAGTCCCAGCCGGGCAGATTCGGGGGCCCTAAGATCAGTCCCCTGCTCGAGTCCAGCGGTCCGCCGCAGGAAATACCGATGGATTCGGGATGCTTTCCACCGCAGACCTTATCAGCCAGAGCTATCAGACGGTCTATCATCTCCCCCGGGCTGATGTTTAGATCAGTTGGTGCTTTTTCTTTGGCGGTAATGGTTATACCGTCTGGAGTCTTTTCTGCTGTTACTACGGCACATTTTGTGCCGCCGATATCGAAACCTAATATCATATCACAAACCCATTCCGTCTTTCAGAACTGTTTTATTTCGTCGATCAACGTGATCTCTTGGAGCATATTATCATTAACTCGATACGTTTTCAACTCATAATTTCCGAAATCGATTTCTTCTTTGACATTAAATGCATCAAGCTTGATTTCAGCACAAACCGGTTTGTCAAGGGTATTAAACAAATGCATGATATAACCGTTCCCGTCCTCTGCCTTCTTGAGCGCGTCAAGGCGGACATTCTTGATCTCGAAGTTTTTGAAATTGCTTTTCCCTTCGCCACCGGGAAAGTACGAAATTGCGACCGGTGCCTCGTTGATGTATTGTGCAGCCTTATCGGTTTCGATCAAAACGTTTTCTTTGTCCCCTGCCAGCACCCTGAATCTGAACTCGCTCTCATTTTGATCCATCCGGTGGTGGAAGCAGGGATCTTCCATCAGCATTCTGTCACCGATATCATGGCAGGAATATGCCGGTGAACGCAAAAGACTCAATCGTATCCCGCCCTTATCCGTATCTAAGCCGTAACAGGTTTGGTTGATCACCGCCAACGCCCGGTCGTTTTCACAAGCCATGACCCATTTGTGGGCGACCTGCTCATAATCTTTATTTAACGGTTTCACCCCGAACATATCTTCGCCCGCGTACTGAGGAGCGTCAAAAGAATTCGGTATATTCAGTTTTAACAGGGTATCCTTCTCGTTCCAGTAAAGCGTAAGTTTGATTTCAAACGCTTTTGAATGATTTGAAAAAACGTACACCAGTCTGGCTCTCGAAGTTTTGAAGCCCAATAACACTTCGACCAGAGTGCGTACTTCGCCCGAATCGATGACATTAATCGGACAGATCTCCTTTTCATTTGTCCCCGCAAAAACGGCAGCTTCTTTTCTGCTAAGCGGTTTAAACTTTCCTAACAGTTTGCCATGATAAAGCGTTTCTCTGAGCCGCCACGGGTTCGGACAATCCTCATAAACAAGCAGCTCACCCAAGCCATGAGCAGCATAATTCCGACCGTTTACAACATATTCGGTAATGCTGCCCGTAGACGGATCCAGGACGACTTTCATATAACCGTTTTCAAATACAAACGGATCAACCTGTGATATGGCTTTAACGGTGCGGGGATTGTCGTCAACGATTCGCAGTTTGCAATCAAAACGGTTTGCGGACATTGGCTTCAATGTACCGTGGAACGAGATCTTCTTGTGCCAGTCAAGAGGCATATTGCTGCCTTCTTTTTCCATTTGCGAAGGAAGCGGCCTGTCCCCGTCATACACTGTGGCGACCGTATAGTTATTGTCCCAGTTTTGATTTTGAAGCATGTATTCACACTCGAAATCATCTGTGATCTCATAAGGATGCGGATTGACAATGATGATCGGGATATCTGTGCCGGTTGCCCGAGGCTGGTCTGCACTGAGCGCGAAAAACGCCTTGGCTATTATTTGTTCGCATATCTCCAATCCGTGATCCAGTTTTTGGATCGTATCTTTTTCCGCGCTGCGGATCATTGTCCCCGGCAAAGAATCGTGAAATTCCGAGAACATAAGATCTTCATACGCTTCATAGATCTTTTCGCCCGGATAAGCCATCAAACCGTTTTTTTCACAAAGCGCTGAAAGCTTTTCCGAAACCGCCAGCCTGCCTTCAAGTTTTCTATGAAGCGCTTTGATCGAGTGCATTGACGTAATACTTCCGACGTTTACGGGATTTAAATCTTCATACCACAAAGGAAGATCAGCTTTTTCGATTTCGTTGACGTATTGTTCCGGAGTGGAATGCATGACCTTACTCTTATCAGAAACACGCTCTATCAGTTCATTAATTGCAATTATGTCTCTTCTGGAAGGACCGCCCCCATGGTTTCCAACTCCCCAGCACATAAGATACGCTTTATCCTCGGTATGTGAGTTTACATACTGTTCAACGGCTTTGCCCGCAGTGCCGAGCAGTGTATTGTATCCCCAGTCAAAATGGTGCGTTAGTATTTTGCTGCCGTCATAACCGACCCAAAGGAAATTCTGCCCGTCAATACCTTCGGGGATCCCTGTATCCGGTGTCGGTCTTAAATATAAATATGCATCATACCCGCACTTGGCCAGGATCTGAACAAGGCCTCTGGAATGGCCGAAAGAATCAACGTTGACTGCCGCGTTGGGGCTGACGCCGAATTTATCTCTGAAATATTTCTGTCCGTATATGATTTGGCGAACTATGGATTCACCGCTGGGCATATTGCAATCCGGCTGCAGATACCAGCCGCCCATAATGTGCCATTTGCCTGCCTGAACGAGCTTTTGAATGCGCTTGAACAAGGGCGGATCGTACTCTTCTATCCATTGGTACAGCATGGCTTCGTTGTGATTGAAAACGAAATTGTCGAATTCCTCACAGAACTCTGCTGCAACTCTGAACGTCGAAAGAACCGTTGCTAATCCTTCATCCCATTTCCATTGCCACACAGGGTCAATATGCGCATTACATATTAAATGCAGTCTGTTCATATAATAAACTCCTCGCTTAGGATTCCTTTTCAAAAACATAAAAACCGCTGCCTAACTTTTCGCAATGATCTCCAAAGTATAAGGTCGCAGTAACACCAAAAGGAATATTAATATACAGATACGTTTTACCGAAATGTTTTACCCATCTGACTGACAGTTCGCCTTTTATTGTCTGCAATGAAGCGTTTGCGCTTAATAGTTTTTTGGGGAAATACGGCTTGATGTCAACTGTGTCATACGCCGCCGAAGTGGGTTTGATCCCGCAGATATATGCATAGAACCAATACCCTATAGCACCGTACATCGGATGATTATGGGAATTCATCGACGACGTCTTTTTGAATTCAAATCTTTCCCAGACAGTAGTCGCTTCCAGCTGAAGCATATATCCAAAAGAAGGATATTCCTCTCTTGTTATAACCTCCCATGCATCGTCAATATATCCATATTCGGCAAGCATGTCCATCATATAACGGGTGTTCAGATTCCCGGTCGTTATACGATAGTCACACTTAACGAGATCATCTCTCAGCTGTGCAGCCGCCAGTTTTCTCTTGTTCTCCGGAATAATACCAAGCCATAACGCAAAGCTTTGACTCCCCTGAGAACCGGTGCACATTTTACCCGTATTATCGTCCCACCATTTGTCCAAAATGGCTGCTTTTATTCGTTCCGCGAGCTCGCGGTACTTTATTTCGTCCTCTGTTTTGCCGAGCAACTTTGCGAATCTCGACATTGTCATTGCGTCAAAATAGTAATACCCGCTGGACATAAACAGACCGGGCGTTACTATTGACTCGGCACCTTCATCACCGCCGAGACAGGCATATCCGGGGCCGGCCCAGTCGCCGTAATAAGAATAATTAACAAGATAGTTTTCAGAATGATCTCCGAGACATTTCACCCATCCGGCATACATATCATACGCACGCTGCAATATTTCAAGATTGCCCGTATGGAGATAGCACTGAAGTCCGGCTACGATTGGTGAAGCGCAAACCGGATCGGCCGGTCTGTTTCCCCACAAATAAGGCGCCGTACAAGTGATAGCACCGTTTTCATCCTGGGTATCTATGACGTCTTGAATGATTTTGGGCATCATTCTGCCGATGTCAAAATTATAGGGTGTTTCCTCAAAGCGCACTGTAGCGTCATTCATCCAGCCCATGCGCTCATCTCTTTGCGGACAATCGGTAAATAATCCATGAATATTGGATTTTTCCGTTTGAAGAACCAGTTTATGAATACTGTTAACGAGACCACTTCCGCAGAAAAATCTGCTCTCCGACTGAATATCCGAATACACACTTACGGCGACAATGTCATCCTTATCTAGCATAGATAGCCCGGAAATTTGGGCATATCTGAAGCCGTGATAAGTGAAGAGCGGCTGCCAGATTTTTAAGTCTCTTTCGTCCCCGGATGCGATGTAAACATCTGTGCTGGCAGCATTACGATATGTCGCCATATACAGCAGGCTGTCTTCATTAATAAACTCGGAATGGGTTATTGATATCCGTTGCCCTTTTTTCAGGTTTTCCGGGAGCTTGATTCTGGTGATTCCGGCCATGTTTTGACCGAAGTCAACAACATATGTATTCTCGTTCACCTGATTTGTAGTGACCGGTCTATATACTTCCTGCTCAACGATCGGTTCGGCTGTCATTATCCGAGAAACGCCGCCGGGGCTTTGTACAACACTTACTTTCTCAAAAGATTTTTCGTCACATTCGATACGGTTCCAATCATTTAAAGCATAGTTGGCATCGTATGTTTCGCCGTTAAATATATTGTTCTTAACGATTGCTCCGTAGCTCCATTTCCAGGAAGGATCCGTCTCTATCCTGTCAACGGTTCCGTCTTCGTAATAAATATTGAGCAGTGCAGAAAGTTGCGGAACTCCCGCAAATCTCACTTTTTGATCCGGTCCGGAGCTATTCGCCGGGAAGACTATACCGTTTCTTCTCCAGCCCTCGCCGATCACGATTCCGATACAGTTTTCCCCCTCGGTGATCTTATCGGCAACCTCCGGTTCCATAACATAATAGCAGTCTTTGGAGTAATCGGAAAATAATGGGTCAAGAACTGTATTGCTCACCGCCACGCCATTGATGTACAGCTTATGATAACCTAAGCCGCAGGCATACAACACCGCGCGGCTTATTGTTTTATTGACCGTAAACTTCTTTCTGAAATATAACGCCTTTTCTTCTTCGGCCGCTTCAGGGGCGATCCAGCGCAAAGACTTGAAATCAGTGCCGGCAACATAAAAATATTCTTCTTTTGAAGTTCCCCATTCGTCCCGGTTATCTAAAACAGTTATTTCTACATACAGTTTGCAATCGCACGGCAGTTCGACGTTCTCCAATTTATATTCCTGTTTAGCGGACTCGATCACGCCGGAATCAAAAACAATATCCTTTCCGTTTTTGATTTTCAATACGAACGCTTTTTGAAAACCGTCCTTATAATCGGCTTTTACAGCCCATGAAAACACCGGAAGGCTTTCCGTAATACGGTATCGCTCGGTCTTTTTCAAAGGGCTGTAATTCATGTATATTCCAGTAATTTTATTCATCTCTATTCTCCAATGAAAAGGCAGGTGTCTGTCTCCAACTCGTTTTTAATTAACCAGACTGATCAGCGGTGATGCCGTGATATAGCTCGTTGCTCTGCAGCGTACGGACAGTTCGATGTAGTAATTGACCGCGTCATCGGGCAGGTGCACGGAGACGGTGTCGCCATTGATCTCGCACTTGACATAGTGCCACTCCTGATCGATGGTGTCCTGACCGCTGAGATGCAGGCGGCCGTTCGGCGAGTAGCTTAGCGGGGCGTCAATGTAGCACACCCGCGCGTTTACTTCCGCGGCGTCGTCAGGCAGTGTTATCTGGAACGAAATGTCGCGGCCTTCGCCCGGCAGCGTTTTGAACGTTGCAAGGGGCTCGCCTCCCTTGACGGCCCAGTCAGCGAAACGGTTTATCTCCGGCCGGCTCCAGCCTTCTATATGCCCGTGGCTCCAGTTCTGGATCACAGAAAGCACACTGCCCTGCACGTCCAGGCAGGACTTGCTGTTGGAGTTGATCGAGAAACAGTTATCGTTGGCCCAGCACAACCAGAGCACCTTTGTTTTGACCTCTTTCAGTTTCAGCGAAGGCTCCCAGAGTTCGCGCGTGCCCGCGGAATTGAAATTGTTCTTCATCCAGGAGTGCGCTTCGTTCAGGTAGCCGCTGCCGTACACAGGAATTGCGAACGCGAAGCGCGGGTCGTAGCCAATGGCTATAGACGTGATCACGCCGCCCCAGGAGATGCCGGTCAGTCCGACTTTTTCGGCGTCAACGCGCGAGTCCGCCCGCAGCAGGCTGTTCGCCAGGATCGTCTGCGCCACGGCGTGGTACATCCACATGCGGTCTACTCTACCTGTGGACGAGTTCATTCCATCGTTGTCCGGAGGCATTATGCGCGGATCGGAGGACAATACGTCTTTCGGTACGCTCCGGGTCCAGGACGCGGCACCGTAAAAATCAGTGATACCTTGAGCGGCTGGGAAGTAGCCGGTGTTGCCCACCGCGATGGCCGCGTAGCCACGATCGTTCCACAGTTTTACCCAATTGGGATACGCGTATCCGCCGCCGCCATGCTGCAGCACGATGGCGGGCACTTTATTGTCCGCGCTCGCGCCTTCGGGGAAACCGATGTACGCGAATACCTTAGTAGCCTTGCCGCCGAAGCTGACGCCGTCGAGCCAGATCGCTTTCACATTTGGATAGCCTGCAGGATCGTATTCTGGACAGTACTGAAACGTGGCTTCTTTGTTCAATAATTCGGAAAACATATAGTCGAGCTCCTCATTTTTGGTGGCAAAGGTCTGCTGATCCGGCTGCTCGCCGTGCGAGCCGGAGCCGCCCGGTCGGAGTTCTCCCACGGGGCTGTCGGAGATGCACAACGCGTCGAGCATGTACCGATCACCATCGGATACAACATTTGGCCGCGCGTCGATCTTCAGGTAATTTACTTTGGCAAGATCAGTGATGCCTTCGTAATTGTTCCATGGTATCAGTTCGCTGAGAGGCAACGCTACATATCCTTCAAAACCATCAGGGATACGGACAGAGGAATCGTCTCCGGCGTCTGATGTGTCGTTGCCCGTGTCGCATTCTATCACTTCGCCGCTCACATCTGTGACGATCGCGTTGGAGGTGTCAATATAGCTCCGCTTACTTCCGCCGCCCGTGCCGAGGCAGAAAGTAAGACCTACGCTGGTGATATCAGGTGTAACGACCCAGATCCGCAGGTAGTACTCCGGCCGTGCTTCTTTAAATACATTCAGCCGCTTGCCCGTGAGTTCAAACGCCTGGCACCAGGTGGACGCAGAAAGTGTGTTGACCAACGCAAGCCCTTCCTGGGCGTACTCCTCCTCAAAAGAGAACTCCGGATGCGTGATGCCGAAATAACTGAGGTCGAGGGGGCCAAGTTCCTTTATTGGATCTGAGATCCCGTTAAAGTCTTCGATCGTCAGCGTGACCGTGGAAGGATCAGGCACCGGTGTCGGTTTCGGCGTCGGAGTCAAAGTCGGAGTCGGAGTAGACTCTGCTGTAGCCGTTGCTATGTCGGTAGCTGTTGCCGTGTTGATTACTTCAGCGGTATTATTTGACACGGGATCTATCCCCGTACTGCAACCGAAAAGCGCTGCCGGCAGCATAAGCACGGCCACTAGCGCGGATAGTCTTCTGCACGCTCTGTTCCGTCTTTTAGATCTTTCTCCTGTCAACTTATTCATTCCATGTTCCTCCGTAAGGTCCATCTTCGACTGCGATGCCAATTTAGAAGCATACAGCTATGATATAGAGCAATGGCCGCGATCCGTTTTTAAAGATCGCGACCTTTGCGGTTCTGTCCTATTATTTATGCTTTCTTCTTTTTCTTTGATGCAGCAGCGACTGCAACTATAATTGCCGCCACAACAACCACGCCGCCGATGATCACGGGAATCAGCCAGCCGTTGTTCTTCTTGGGAGCAGGCTCCTCTGATTTGGAATCATCTGTTGTCTTCGGCTCCTCGGTAACGACCGGTGCGTCCGTAGGTGCCTCGGTAGGTTCCGCCGTGGGAACTTCTGTAGGTACTTCGGTGGGAGCCTCAGTTGGGGCCTCTGTCGATTTCGGCGCGATCTCCGGCAACTCCTGCGTGCATATATACATATCGTGGACCGTCACTAAGAAGAAAGACGGTTCATCACCGTTCACATCGAAGCCTACTGCCGTGAAAACCGGATCGTCGTTGGTGAAGATCGGTGTTGACCAATCTCCGTGATCGCAGAAGATCGATGACGGCATGAACAGGTAGCCGTCGAAGCCCTCGGGTATGCCGTAGCCGTAGCGGCCGTTATTTTGCGAGGTCTCTGCAGCGGGCTCGTCGATTACGCTGACCGTGCCGTCAAGCCCGACCAGATACAGTTCCAGATCCATCTCACCGCCCATGTAGGCATGTTCGTAGCCAGGTGTATCAGGCTGGAAACAGAACCAGACTTCGCCGTCGCTCTTGTTGGTCAATGAGAGGACAACATACTTCGCCCCGGTAAGTGTTCCGGCGGCTTTAAGCATCGGCGCGGTAATACCGTAGCGGTCAACGCAGCTCGCAGCATACTCCTCGCTCAGAATTACATCACCATCTATGATCTCGCATACGCCGTAGTCCCACGGACTGACAACGGAATCATTAAAATTCTCTACCAGCTTGATCTGCACTTGTTTGTCTCCGTATTTGATGTCGGAGATTACCTCTTCGGGGGTCGACGTGGGTGCTTCAGTCGGAACCGTCGTGGGCGCTTCAGTCGGAACCGTATCGCCCGAGTCGCCGTTGATCAAATATTCAGATATTAAAACCTTTAACGGCTTTCCCCAAGAAGATTCTACGCTTTGGTCAATTTCAGGAGTTAAGAGCAAGAAGCAGGCTTCGGGGTTAAACGACGCTGACAAATCATCAAAATTAACGGTAAAAGAGTCAATATTTGTTCCGTCTTTATCGAGGTATACTTTAACTGTTGAAGCCGTATCATTATAGTCCGATATTCTGACAGAGTAAGTATGTGTAAGATAATCTGTGCCGTCAACAATTGTGTATCTGCCGTTGCCTATATTTGCAGCATCACCTGCTCTTGAATGTACAGTTGTATCAGCAACCAATGCGGTTTGAGTATCTTTAAAAAGGATTCTGAACCCATCGCCATATCCGCTTAATGGATAGTCATCATCTGTAGCCATAAAGCTTAAACTAAAACCGCCGCCAATTCCCATTTCTATAATTTGGAATGAGATTTTAGTATCTATTGTAATATCAATAGGTTCAGAATATGCTCTTGATTGCTGTGGCTGTCTATCTTTTACCATAAATATCATTTCTTCGCCGGATGAATTTACAGTAGTGTTGACCCTGCCCTTTTGAGCATCCCACTTACCGGAAACGAAATGTGAATCTTCATCAAAAGTATATTCGCTCTCTTCAGCGAAAGCGATTCTGATGTTACATAATGTTAGACATGCGACTAATATGGCTAACAAGGGAACAAGTAGTTTTCTGCGTTTCATAATTATCCTCCTTCATAAACATTACAATGTTTCAAAACATTGTAATATTTAATGTTTATTCTATTATATCAAACGGCGAAAGCAATGTCAACAGCTTAAAATCGGCTTTTTTTACATAAATATGGTTGATTTTGGGCGAAAATATAAACATTGTAATATTATTATTTTTGCACTTCTTATTCCTTGCCCGGTCTGTCTCTCCTCGCAGAAGCATCTTTTGGCTCCCGGATAATCTCAGATCGGTTAAAAAATAGGAATAATAGGATAATAAGTTAGTAATAATAAGATAATATGCCAATTTGTTGACATAAAGGAGGATGACGTTTATAATAACAACCGAGATGCTGATAAAACAAATGTTTAAGCACTCAAAAACCGAGGAATCGGGCAAAATCATTTTTTTATTATGCGAGGTTGTTATGGCAAAATATCACGAAATATATATGGCTATCTCAAGAGATATTGACAATAAGATTCTGACTCCGGGCGATCTGCTGCCCACGGAACAGGAGTATGCTGAAAAGTATAACGTAAGCATAACCACCGTTCGGCACGCATTGGACATGCTCGTAAACGAAAACAAAATAACCAGAACGGCTGGAAAAGGAAGTTTTGTAAAAGATTCTCAAATCATAACTGAAAAGAAAAAAATCGGTCTTGTAATGCCTACCAGTTCAGAATTTTTCGGCAGGAAGATTTCTAAGGGGATCCAGTCCTTCTGCAAAGAAAACAACCTTATACCTATTATATCCAGTACTTATAAGACACAATCCGAAGAAGCGGAAGAGCTGCAATATATGCTTTCGCTGGGTATTTCGGGCATCATCATTATGCCAATGAACGGCGAACTGTATAATTCCGCCTTTACTTCCGAAAGCCTTCAAAATATGCCGCTTGTTATGGTCGACCGCTATCTTCCCGGTTTACCTTATACCTATGTTTGCACAGATAATTTCAATGCTTCTAAAGATCTGGTGAACTATCTGTTTGCTAAAGGACACAGTAAAATCGCTTTTATCGGTTCATTCATTTCCAACACCGCACTGGAAGAACGAATCAAAGGTTTTATGTACGCATTTGCCCACAGCGAAGACCGTGCTTATCACGAAAAGTATGTTTGCAGAAAATTAAACTCTTCTGACACCAATCAGCTGTATGACAACATTGCCATGTTAACAGATCTGTTTACCACTTATAACGAAATAACTGCTGCCGTTGCTGAAAACTACGAATGTGCCAACCTGATTCAACTCGCTTTAAAAATGTGCGGCAAGGATCTGAGCAATTTTGAGATCGTGTGTTTTGACGGTGGGACCAACAGCGCGCTTGAATTATTAAACGGCTCATTTTATACGCACATCCTGCAGGATGAATATACGATCGGATATAAAGCTGCCGAACTGCTTTTACAGCAAATCAATAATCCCAAGGAAAGCATTCCGCATGTTACCGTTCCCTATCAGCTGATTAAAAAAGAAGATGTCGAACAGACCGTATCTGCTTTTTTAAAAAACGGTGAATTGAAATGAAAGTAGCAGTTGCTATTGACTCTTTCAAGGGGAGTCTGTCTTCCGTACAGGCCGGCGAAGCCGTTCGAAAAGCCATATTAAGAGTTGACCCTGACGCAACAGTATACGTGCTGCCCCTGGCAGACGGAGGCGAAGGAACCGTGGAGGCACTTTGCTCCGGGTCAGGCGGGCAAATTGTTGTCACACAGGTTACCGGGCCGTTGGGAGCGCCGGTGACAGCCCGATTCGGAATTTTGCCGGATAAAGTTACGGCTGTGATCGAGATGGCGTCAGCTGCGGGAATTACCCTGGTGCCTTCAGAAATGCGAGACCCTATGGTCACCACTACTTATGGAGTGGGTGAATTGATTCGGGAGGCAATTCACCGCGGTTGCCGCCGCTTTCTGATAGGCATTGGCGGAAGCGCCACCAACGACGGCGGTGTTGGAATGCTGCAGGCACTTGGGTTTGATTTTACAGACGAGGAAGGACGATCCATCACGTTTGGAGCTGCCGGTTTGGAAAAGCTGCACAGTATATCAAATAAAAATGCATTGCCCGCGCTGCAAAATTGCCAGTTTCGCATTGCCTGCGACGTAGGCAATCCATTGTGCGGCAAGAACGGCTGCAGTGCAGTATTCAGTCTCCAAAAAGGAGCCTCGCCGGGAGACGTTCCCAAAATGGACAAGTGGTTGTCCAACTATGCCGCCATAGCATCAGCAATAAATCCAGATGCAGATCCTGACGCACCCGGAGCGGGGGCTGCCGGAGGATCAGGCTTCGCATTCATGACTTTTACCAACGCAAAACTGGAATCCGGCGTGCAGCTCGTTATTAATGAGGCCAATTTAGAAGAGTATATCCGAGAAGCGGATATCGTGGTCACCGGCGAGGGACGCCTTGACGGACAAACCGTTATGGGAAAGGCGCCTGTTGGAATCGCTTCCCTTGCAAAGAAATACGGCAAACGCGTCATTGCCTTCTCCGGCTGTGTTTCGGATGACGCTATCTTATGTAACGATTACGGGATCGATGCCTTTTTCCCGATCCTGCGAAACATCTGCACTCTCGAGGAGGCTCTTGACTCGGAATATGCAGCGCACAATTTAGCGGAAACCGCATACCAGGTGTTCAGGCTTTTGAACAGTAATAGTAAGAAATAAGATACTCCGTGATCGCTCGCAAAGGCAAACATACGCAACTCATTCCGCTTTTATATTCCGCTTCGAACAAAAACCGATTAATAACGCATAAAAAAGCAAGAAAGAAGGCGTTGATATTAAACTAACGGGTAGCGAATTCAGGCAGTACGTCCATATCTCCACTCGGAAGATGAAGTACCTAATGGATAACAACATTGTCCCGCACTTGAATACAGGCCAGACAACACACAAGTACGACATAAAGAAATCCGATGCGGACGAGTTCCTTCGTAAAGTAAAGTGCGATCCATCTTTTATGGCAGAAAGCAAAGGGCTGTTCTCGTCTCGATATGAACACCCAAAACGTTTCGAACCGCTTAGTGCCGATAAAGAGCGAGAAACGAAGCGAGACCTTAATGAGAAGTATTCACATGCTGTGTCATATTTTACTTACTTATGGCGAGATCAACCCGATATACTCCGCGCAACAGCTGCGGCGGATCTCATCGGAGCCAATCGCCAATATATTCGGCGTAAACAAGAATCAGATGAATTGAATGTAGTAATGATCAAGGGAACATTAATGTTATCCAAGCGTGAACTGATCCGGTTTGTCTGTACGAAGAAACATATCTTCAATCCGCCGACTATTAAACTGAAAGAGCTAATCGCTCAGATTTAGAAATCTACCTCGAAAAAATAGCGGTTACTTCGTAGGTATAAAAACGGACTTGGCTAGAATTAGTCAAGTCCGAAACAGTTGTTGCGAAAAAGAATCATCTCGACAAACCGGAATTTGTCGTTCAAATACTCCGGTTTTTGCAACTAAGAAACCAATTCTTCAAAGCGGCTTGCTTCCTCGTAAGTCATTTTATACCACGAACCGTTTTCGGTCTTAATGAACATGTTTCCAAAGTGATATATCGTAAGGCTGGTTCCGTCTTCATATTCCAGAGTAATGACCCATGTCATTCCATCATAATCAGCCGGATTCTCAGGATAATCATCGATTAAATGCAATTGTGAAATATAGTCAATAATGGATTGCGCCCTATCTCCGGTGAAGGAATAGCTGTGGCCTTCAGGCCGCGATGATACAGATATCTTTCGAACAGGGCCTTCCTTAAGCAAAGTTCCGCCTTTTGCGACAGTGATCGAGCATGCAGTCATTGTAAGCAAGCATAAAGCAATCATAACCACAACCACTAATTTACTAATCCGTCTCATATAGAAATCTCCTCGTTCAGATAACTACTCGGCAAATCCCAGTTTGTCGAGATCTTTTACTTAAGAAAAACCGCTCCAGATTACCATCCAAAGCGGTTATTTTCAGCGGAGAGGATGGGATTCGAACCCATGTGGCTGACGCCAAACGGTTTTCAAGACCGCCTCGTTATGACCCCTTCGATACCTCTCCGTATGTGTTTTCAAGCCTGTTTTTGCTTGAAAAGTTTTTGTCAGCTCATTAGATAACTCATTAGAATTGAGCTTTTTTAGAAGATTTGCGAGCTTTTCAAATCTCCGTTTTCCTCGCGTTTTCGGCGTTTTTCGCCGTTTTTCGCCGTTTTTCATAAGAGGCGCTTCCACTCAAATGAACGGTTTTCAAGACCGCCTCGTTATGACCGCTTCGATACCTCTCCGCGGAGCAAGGCGGATTGTACAATATGTGCCCGGTTTTGTCAAGCGGAAAGTAGGGTGCGGCAGGTAACTGTGGAAAAACTGCGGGCATTGTGATAATATATTATAGGCTTTGCGGGGCGGGAGCAATTGACGCCGGAACAGAGCGGGAGAGGTTAATATGATCGTCAACTACCACACACATTCGTACCATTGCCACCATGCGGCGGGAACGCCGGAGGAGTATGTTGTCACCGCGATAAAAAACGGACTGGAGGAGCTCGGGTTCTCGGACCATGTGCCTTATCCGTTTTCGAACGGCCACCGCTCGGGGTTCCGGATGGAGGTCGAAGAGACCGGTACGTATGTGGACGAGATCCTGGAGCTGAAGGCGAAGTACGCGGGGCAACTGAAGATCTACGTGGGGTACGAGGCGGAGTACTACCCGGCGGAGTTTGAGGCGATGCTGCGAAATATCGGAAAGTATCCGGTGGATTATCTGATCTGCGGGCAGCATTTTTCGCGCAACGAGTACGATGGATACTATAACGGAGGCGCCACGGAGGAGCGGGAGAAGTTGGCGGAGTACGTGGATCAGTTGACGGCGGCGATGCAGACCGGGCTGTACACGTATATTGCCCACCCGGATCTGTTCAATTTCCGCGGCGACCCGGGCGTGTACCGCGAGGAGGTGCTGCGGTTGTGCGAGGCGTCGATCAAGTACGATGTGCCGCTGGAGTACAACTGCCTGGGCATGGAGGGCGGCCGCCATTATCCCCGGCCGGATTTCTGGCGGCTGGTGGCGGAGAGCGGGGCGTCAACTGTGATAGGCTCCGACGCCCACCAACCCGACCGCACGGGCGACCCCGTAAGCGCCTCGCGCGCGGCCCGCGAACTGGCCGGATTCGGCATCGTGCCGGGGGACAGACCTCGGTTGCGCAAGCCGGTCTTGTGAGAAACACGCGGTTATGATCTGCAATATTCGTATTAAAATATCTGAATTAAACGCTACGAGCGGCGAGTTTTCTACGGATCAGCCGGAGTTTTTTGAGGTGCTGCGCCGGAGGCTGGCGCGGGAGCTCGATCGGGAGCGCCTGGCGGCGCCCGGGAAGCAGTCTGCCGAGGCGTTAACTCCGGCGGATGTCCGGATACTCCACCGAAGCCTAGATTTTCGCGCCGGACGGGAGCCTGCCCTGGAGCTCAGCGTTAGCATGAAAGACGGCGTGAACGGCAACGTGAAGGGGGACAGACCTGTTTCCGTGAGCACGGCAAAGTCGTTTATTTATGCCGACAGTCAGGGTCTTGCACCGCGCATGGACGAACGGAGGCCGGTGGTCGTGGGGTTCGGACCGGCAGGGATGTTTTGCGCGTTGACGCTGGCGCAGGCCGGGCTCAGGCCGGTGGTGCTGGAGCGGGGCGAGGATATTGACGGCCGTGCGGCGAGTGTGAAAAAGTTCTGGAAAACGGGCGAATTGGCCTCCGACAGCAACGTACAGTTCGGCGAAGGCGGGGCGGGTGCGTTTTCGGATGGAAAATTGACCACGCTGGTGAAGGAAAAGCACCGCACCGGGCGGAAAGTGCTGGAATCTTTCGTGGAATTCGGGGCGCCGGAGGACATTTTGATCGACGCGTACCCGCATATCGGCACGGATCTGCTGCGCGGCGTGGTCAAAAACCTGCGAAATGAGGTCGTGCGGCTGGGCGGCAGCGTGCTTTTCGGGGCAAAATTGTGCGGTCTGGAGCGGAACGGGGGCAATATCACCGGCATTACGTACGCGCAGGGCGGCAATTTAGTGTCGCTCCCCGCAGACATCGTTTTCCTGGCGATCGGCCACAGCGCGCGGGACACGTTTGAGCTGCTGACGAAGGAGGGCATTGAGCTGTCGGCTAAACCCCTGGCGGCGGGCTTCCGGATCGAGCACCCGCAGGAGCTCATCAACGCGCGCCAGTACGGCCGGTACGCTCCCCTGCTCGCCCGCCGCTGGCCCGCCATATACAAGCTCGCGCACCACGGCGCGTTCACGTTCTGCATGTGTCCGGGCGGGTTCGTTGTCAACGCCTCCTCCGAGCCCGGCGGCCTGGTCACCAACGGCATGAGCTACAGCCGCCGCGACGGGCGCAACGCCAACAGCGCCGTGCTGGCGGACATTGTCCCCGCGGACTACCTGCCCTGGGCCCAGTACCCCGGCGACCCGCTGGCGGGCATGCGTTTCCAGCGCGCGGTCGAGCAGGCGGCGTTCAGGCTCACCGGCGGCAGCGGGCGGCTCCCCCGCCAGACCCTGGGCGACTTCGCAAACGCGCGAGGCATTGCGGCAACTGCTTCTCTGCAGACCGCGTTTCAGAGGTCTGTCCCCTGTATGAACGGGTTTGAGACGCAGGTCAAAGGCGGTTCGGCGGAGGCAGACATGAGCGGGTTGTACCCGGACTTCGTTGCCACCAAAATTCTGGAGGGCATAGCGCATTTTGACCGCGTCATACCGGGTTTCGGGCACCCGGGGGCAATATTGACCGGCCCTGAAACGCGCTCTTCATCGCCAGTGCGTATTGACCGCGATCCCGACACGCTGGAGAGCGTCAACTGCCCCGGCCTCTACCCCGTCGGCGAAGGCGCCGGCTACGCGGGGGGCATCACATCCGCAGCCATCGACGGCATCCGTGCCGCGGAAAAATATATGCAAAAACGAGAGAGGAACAGCTAAATGGACCGTTTAAATCGTTCAGTTTGTACAAATCGGGCAAATCGCAAAAACCACCGTATAAAAAAACCGGTGTCCGTACTCGCCTCTATCCCGGCCTTCGTACTGGCCTCGGCGCTGTTAATACAGGGGACGGACCTGTTTCGTGACCCGTTTCAGGGGCGGCTGCGGGCCGCGGAGCAGACGGGCATGATCATCGGCGCGGAGCTGTACAGCGAAGACTTCGAAGGAGTTGCCGACGGCGAACTGCCCGAAGGCTGGACGCTCAGCCCGACGCTCAAAAACGGCGGCAGCGCCGAAGTGAAAGACGGCAAGCTGATCATTGACGCCGGAACGGTGGAGCTGGGCAAAGTGCTGATGCCGGAGGCGTTGTCCGCAAACGGCAACTACGCCATCGAAGCCGATGTGACCTTCCTCTCGAGCCGCGATGCCTCGCGCTGGATGTCCCTCGTAGCGCGCCAGCAGACCTCCGACCAGGACTACTACCACATGTGCGTGCGCCGCACCACCACCGCCTCCAACGGCGTGGAATTTGCGGTCCGCTCGGCGTCCGGATGGAACGTGCTCACCACCGCGTCGGCGAAAAAAGATCTCGGACTGGACCGCGAGGTGCACCTCAAAATGTGCATCGCGGACAACTGGGTTTACGAGTATGTGGACGGCAAGGAAGTGCTGGCGGGCGAGTTCCTGGACGGCATTCGCAACGCGTTTGCCACCGGCGGCGTGGGGATCCAGGCGAACTATTCGAAGATCAGCGTTGACAACGTGAAGGTCTCCGAATGCAGGTTTGTCCCCGATCTCGACGCGGTGGCGGACAAGCAGTACATCAGCCACGACTTCCTCAAAACACAGGTGATCTCCGCGGCGGCGACCATTGCCGAAGCCGACTCGCTCGCCACCCTCGACCGCCTGACCGGCCCGGAACAGAGGCCCGAAAACATCCTCCTCTACGTCGACGGCGGCGGCAATGTCACCTCCCCCGACGGATCCGCCGTGCTGGGCACGCTGGATGAGATCACGGACAAAGTGTTCCGCATGATGATCCCGGTCTTCGTTGTCAACTCAAGCGACGCCGCGGACGCCCTGTCGCAGTTCCTCAAGGAAAAAAAGCTGGTGGACTGCATGGTCATGTCCGCGGATCCCGCGCTGGTGGCCGCGGTGCGCAAAGTCAACACCAAGATCGGCGGCGTAATTGACTACACCGCGGAGTTTTATACGGGGGACAGACCTGCTTCCGATATTGAAGACACACTGCAGTTTATCATTGAGACTACCAACGCCAACAGCGCGAAGACGGCGCTGATAAGCGCGGACATTGCCCGCAAGGCCAACGTGGAGTACCTGCAGCACCGCCTGATCACCGTCTGGGTCAAAGAAGCCGCCGGCCCCGATGAGGACGCCCTGCTGCACGACGCCATATTGAGCGGCGCCAACGGCATTGTCACCGACACCCCCGAAAAACTGATCAGCGCCTACGATTTTTACAAAAACGAAATGGCGGTACTGGTGCGCAACCCGCTGGTGATCGGCCATCGCGGATTGCCCTCCTCCGCCCCCGAAAACACCATCGAGAGCGCGAAGGAAGCCGTGGCGGCGGGCGTTGACTGCATCGAGCTGGACGTGCGTCTCTCTTCCGACGGCGAGATCTACATCTACCACGACAACGATCTGAGTTCGCTCACCACCGGCTCCGGCACGGTCAACAGCCACACCGCCGCCGAACTCGATAAACTCAAAGTGCTGCGCTCGGGCTCGTACGGCACTTTCAAAAAATACTCCGAGGTCAAGCTCCCGTCGCTGCGCGAATTCTTCGAGGCGCTCAAAGACGACGACGTGATGTTTTTCATCGAGATCAAAGAAGAAACCGGCAATATCTCCCAGAAAGTCGCGGATATGGTACAGGAATTCGGTCTGACCCGCCGCTGCTGCATGATCACGTTCCTGTCGTCCCAGGTCAAAGCGTTCCACCAGGCGCTCCCCGGCATGTCTACAGGGCAGCTCATGGGCACGCCCTCGGGCAAACAGTACGAGACCGTCGTAAAGAACATCATCGCCCAGATCGCACCCGAGAACGCTACCTTCAACGCCAGCGGCGTCAACGACACCAAGCTCGTCCGCGCCCTCATGTACCGCGGCATCACAGCCTGGCCCTGGACGTACAGCAACGCCACTACGGGCGACGCGTACCTTCTCGGCGTCGGCGGCATCACCACCGACTACTGCAATGTCGTCTCACACGTGCCGGTGCGCATCGATATCGGCGAAAAGTACGATTATACGCTGAATCCCACCGACTCCAAAACGGGGTCTGTCCCCTTTCATCCTGTGGTGTACAGCCGCATGGGCGTCGAAAAAGCGGACAAATTGTACACCGCGCCGGAGCCGGTGATCCTGGAAGGTGCCGAACATGTGAAGGTCGAGGGCAACACGATCCACGCGTTCAGCGACGGTACCGTGCGGCTGGTGTACCGGCTGCGGACATCATTGACGCCGGACCGCGAACCGGACAATCTGTTCTCTGAATTTACTATTTACACTCAGGTGATAACGCTGCACATCGACTCGACGGCCGAGCCGGAAGCGATCGACGATCCGGGCAGCCGGAAACAAGAACGCTCACGTTCCGGAAACCGGGCCATTGAAGTCGGTGTGGTCTGCGGGATTGCCGGTGTGGTAATTGCCGCCTGCTGCGTCGCGCTGGCCGCGTACGGCAAGAAGAAAAACAACGTAGACCAGGGCCGCTGAGATCGCGAGGAATACAGCCCCCCCGACCGCGGTACTTACTGTATTACTGAATATCAATACCAGCAGCGCGGACAACAGCCACGAACTGTTGAAGCCCATATGCATCGCGACCGGCCCCCATACGGTGCCGGTCATTTCGTATATTGCCACCAGCAGCACCGAGAAGAGTGCGGTGTAGATGCCCTGCAGGATGTTGCCGTGGTAGATGCCGAATACGACCGAAACTACCGCTCCGGCGATCAGCATGGCGGTGCGGCGTCTGCCCGGGATCGCGTCCCGGAGCGAGGTGTAAAAAATTCCGCGGAACAGCAGTTCTTCCACCAGCGGCGCAATGACCGAGGTGGCAAACAACGCCAGCAGGATGCTGCCCTGCATTACGGCGCTGACGCTTTCTTCGTTGGCTTCCAGCCAGGATTCCGGGATCGGAATGAGTTCGATCAGCGCCACAAAGCCGGCATTGAACGCCAATCCCGCCGCAAAACACACCGCCAGCACCCCCACCGCGCGGCCGCCTCTAAGGCGCTCCGGCAGTTTGAGGATCCGCGCCATCTGCCAGCGGCCCTTTTTATATGTGAGGAACAGGATCAGCAGAGTGATCCCCAGCATCAACAAGCCGCTGATTATAAAGATCTCCGCCGCGTGCTGCATATAGATCCCGGTCACGTGCTCAGTCAGTGTTTCAGAATCGGCCAGCTGAGGATCCACCGCCACCGCCATCGCGGTCAATATGACCATAAACAACAGCGACACGCCCAGCTGGACCAGCATGTAGCCGACCAGAAACGCCGCTGAGACAGCGAGGGCAATCAGTATTTTCTTGCCCGCAGATTTCTTTTTCTGCGGAACATTTTGCGTTGGAACGCTTTGCACAGGAACATCTTGCATGGGGACAGACCTCACAATTAACTCATAATTAACTCATATTTTTGAGGAAAAGTACGACGCGGCGATGCCGGCGGCCAGCGTGACAAGGCCGATAATGATGCCAGCGAAACCGATTGACAGCGCCGGGAGATTAAGGCTGATCAGGAGGGCGAGTATTGACCCCGCCAGCAGTCCCAGAATGCCGTAATACGTGCCGGACTTAAACTTTTTGAACAGGAGCTGAATGATCTTGGCGATGGTAAATATGCCCGCGATGATGCCGAGCCCCAGCGGGAGCGCGCAGAGAGCTGCTTTCAGCATTGTCCCCGGTTCGTGGAAGGACGTGAGTCCCGAGATGATCGCCAGCATGTCGTCGTACAGGCCGAGCAGCAGGAGCACGAGCGAGCCGCTGACGCCGGGGACCACCATTGCCCCCGCGCTGACCACGCCGCCGATGAACAGTTTCAGTATCATTCCAACGCTGAGCGTCGGCAGTCCGCCGGCAACGACCTGGTCTGTCCCCTGTGTGAAATACGTCTGGACGATGGCGAGCGCCACGACCGCGAGGGCGCAGATGACGAACGGGATCAGGTAGAGGTTGCGGTATTTGCTGTCGCTGTTCGCTTTTTTAAGGATCAGCGGCACGGAACCTATCACGAGGCCGACGAAGAACAGCCCCGTCTGCAGCGGGAACTTCGCCAGCGCAAAGCCGATCAGCTTGCTGAAGGCAACGACGCCCGCCACCAGCCCCAGCCCCACGGGGATGAGGAATTTCAGGTTTTTGACGAACTTTTTGAAGAGGGTGTTGATGGCCTCGATCAGGGGGTCGAAGATGCCGGTGACAACGGCGATGGTACCGCCGCTCACGCCCGGGATTATGTTGGCAACACCCACCACGATGCCCTTAACGAACAATATCAGTGCCTCAACGAGGCCGCTGCGCTTTTTCTTCGGTTCGGCAGCCGGCTCGGCGGTAAACTCGGCGGCGGGTTCGACGGAAGGTTCGGCGGCAAGGTCAATGACGGTATCGTTAAGCTCAGCCATTGCCGCTACCCTCCGTGCCGCGCGGCGCCGCGCCTGTGTTCACCGTGCTGCCCGCCTCCGCCGGAACAGAGGTCTGTCCCCCGTCCAGCAGCTCGATTTTTGACACCGAGACTTCGTACGCGGTACGCTCGACTGCGGTGCCGTCCGGGTAGCGCTTCTGATAGACGCGGCTCTGCATGCGGCCAATGACCTTGACGTGGTCGCCGACCTTGCGCTTGCCGCAGAAGCGGGCGTTGCGGCCCCAGCAGATGCAGGGCAGATAATCGGATTTATTGTAGGAGCGGTTGACCGCCAGCAGAAAGTCGGAGATCTCGCGGTTGAAGGGCGTTGTCCGGTATACCGGCGGCTTACAGATGAAGCCGTTCATCTCGACCGAGTCGACGTCTGTCTCCGGCACCGCGTCCGGAAAGCGTATTTCCTGCACGAACAGTGTGAGCGTGAGCTTGACCTGTCCCCCGGCTAACACCGAGTTGTACGACCGGAACTGGCCGTCGAGGGCCACGAATCTGCCCTTCTTCAGCTCGCCGATATCGATCAGCCGGTCCGACACCGTGGCCGGTATCAGGTCAAAACTGTCGCTGAGCCGCCGCGTGCGGACAATAAAACTGTAGAACCCCTCGCCGTACACTTCATGGCTGAACACGGGCTCGCTCTCCACGGTCCCGGTCAATTGTGCAATGTTGTTCTCACTTTGATTTCCCGTCATACCTAAACTCCCTTCGGAGGCTTTTCCTTTGGCGTTGTACGGGGGACAGACCCTGTTTTGAACAGGGGGACAGACCCGCGTCAACGCAAGTTGACAAAAAGTCATTTTATATTATACATAAAGGCGCCGCGTGTTGCAAGTGCCACCCTTTTCCATTTGCTCTTCCGGCAGCGTTGAGAGTATAATTGACTGTGAAAAAGCGGAAGCACGAAAAAGCCCCGCAAAACAGGAGGCGGCAATTCATGACCCATCCCGAAAAAAAGCTCGCCCGCAGATACGACACGCCTGGGAGGTGTGCGGAATTCACAGATCTTGTTTACATGGACGCCGGCGTGACCGGAGCGGATCTGAAACGCGCGGAACAGAGGTTTGTCCCCGGTCCGCCCGCGTACAACGCGTACATCGGCGAACTGCACGGGCACAGCACGTTGTCCGACGGGGGCGTCGACATCGATACCTATTTCAGGAATCTGCGGAGTCGAGGCATTGACTTCGGCGCGCTCAGCGACCACGACCACGGCGGCGTTGGCCGCCCAACGCTCTGGTCCGGCGCCCCGTCCAAATGGGAACTGATCAACCGGAAAGCCGCGGAATACGACGAACCCGGCAAATTCACGGTCATCCCGGCGTACGAGCGCGACTCGTACCCGTATTACAACAATCTCGTCGTTTATTACGGCACGCGGAACGGCGAAATGATCCGCGGCGTGCGGGACGGCGAGTTCACCGAGGGCGAACTGCAGCAGGCGCTCGCACGGGACGACGTGATACTGGTGCCCCATGACACGTATATGTTTTCGGCGGGCGTTGACTTCCGGCGCATTCCGGAAGGTCTGTTCACGCCGCTGATCGAGCTGTATTCGGTCGCCGACGCGGCGGAGTATATGGGCAACCCGGCGTTTGACGCCAATTCGGCATGCGAAGGCGGGTTCTGGCAGGACGCGCTCCGGCGGGGGGCAAAAATGGGCTGCATCGGCGGCTCGGACAATCACTCCGGCACCGGCGCGACAGTCCTGGACGCCCCGTATCCGCACAATTATCAGGGACTTACGGGCATCTGGGCGAAGGGCAACACACTCCCCGACCTGTTCTCCGCGCTGAAAGCCCGGCGCTGCTATACGATCATGGGCGGCCGGATGGTCATCGACTTCCGCATAAACGGCCACTATATGGGCGAAGAATTCGCGGCATCGACGGACGAAGAACTGGCCGTTTGGTATTCCGTAGAAGCGGACTGCGCCGTAAAAAAAGTCACGCTGGTCAAGAACCTGCGCGACTACATCATGTTGAAAGGCAACCCCCGCCAACTGATATTCGATTACGAACACGAGACCGCCGAAGACTGCTACTATCTGCGCGTGGAATTGACCGACGGGCGATTCGGCTGGACAAGTCCGATCTGGGTGAGTATAATAGATTAAACACTGCATAGAAAGCGCAGAAAGAAGGAATAAAAATGAAACTTAAATTGTTTGCTTTAACAGTTATCACGGCGCTGGTGCTGACGGCATTGTTCGCGTTGAACGCCTGCATGGTACTGGGTACACAACCGGACGCGACCGCCGCTCCCGGCGAAAACGTTTCGGAAGTGACCGTCGATGATCCGGAACTCTATTACAAGACCAGGTACGAAAATGCCGCGTTCCTTTATTCCGTTGGCCATCCGGACAACTGGACCGTAGTCACCGGCAGCAGCGGCAACGCTCTGGAAGATCTTAAATTAGGACAGATGAGCAGCTTCGCCGGCGGATTCCTGTGCTGCAAGGTAGTTCCCTCCGCGCAGTCCGACAGAGACTACCACGACGTCACCGCCTCGTTCTGCGTTTACAAGCTCAATCTTAAAGGCGAAAAGCACGACCTGACTTCGGCCGGACAGATCCTTGAAAGCCTGATGAGCGCCAGCAGCGACAGCTTCAAATTTGAATGGTTCACCCAGGGCGATCTCAACAGAGCCTCCATCAAATTCACGGATACAAAGCCGCAGGACGAAGTACCGTATCAGTTCGAGTTTAAAACCGCTTCGTACGAGTTCGTAAGAGGAAGCAACGCGTGGAAGGGCAAAGTCTACGTCACTTCTCTGGATGACAGTTCGTGGTTCATCATCTGTGCAGAATCCGTCGAATCCGACTGGGCGGCTAATTACCCGATCTTCCAGAACATGGCGCACGACTTTGTGCTGCTCGGCGCGGCGGTCAACGGCTGACAACGCTTCCCGTCTCTGAAGACTACGAGCCATAATAGCAGAGTCGCAGAAAAAGGCCGCCCGGTGATTTAAAACTCCGGGCGGTCTGTTTTTTATACTATTGTATCACGAATAAAGCCGGGAGCTACTGACCGAGGATCTGCCTGCGCTTTGCCTCGTACTCCGCGTCAGTGATCACACCGGACTCTAAAAGGTTTTGCCAGGTCGCCAGCAGTTCCGCGTTTCTGGGTCCGGTAACTGTATTGACGGCCGCTCCGGTCTGCAGTTTCTGCTCATTGACCCGCAGCAGCCAGTAACCGATCAGCAGAAGCGGAATAGTAAAGATCATTATTCCGTCGATCGTAACGAAATAGATCTGAAATATATATCTTGAGATCCCGGTATAGCCTTTAAGCTCTTTAAGAATAGAAAACAAAAACAGCAGGCGCAGCAGGAAATACACCGTTCCGGGAATGAACCATATGTATATAAATGCATTTATACTTTTATTGACGATCTGCGATGCCAGCAGCATTGCCGCCGTTCCGGCAAATACCAGCATCAGCACCAACATCGAGCGACGGGACTCGATTACCAGCGCCTTAGATAAAACTCCGCTTATATAATTATACACGGTCAAAAGAAAGAGCACGCCAAACAAAACGGTCAGGGCCATCTTATGGGGTTTTACCAGTAATATGATACCGATCGCAATATAAATCGCGTACCAGATCATATTAAACAAGCCTGAGGATCGTCCTATGTTTAAATCATAAAAGACACCATAAAAATCATAACCAAAAAAAGGGGCCAGATTTATTATAAAATTGAAAAACCCTATGAACACAAAAAAGATTCCCGCGTAACCTGCGATCGTATTGACCTTCTGGCGAAAGAACAATACGATGCCGACCGCGATCAAAGAAGCAATATATAAAAACGGCGCATACCGGACAATCAGCTGAAGTACCTTACCAAAAGGATCTAATTGTCTGAAATATAATGAGAAACTAAAAAACTCCTTTAGGTCCGGGAACAAAGCAATGATCGCCACCAGACCGAGCAGCAGCGACGCGGCGGCAATTATGATCTGACCGACCGGAATATGTTTAGAGTCAGACATTGCCGTTACCCCTCAGTTTTTTGAAATATGCGGCCACCATAGTCTGATATTCCTCCGGCGTGATCTTGCCCTCCTGCAGAAGCCGGTCGTAAGTCTGGATCTCACTAGCGGAAATCGTCATGGTCGCCTCATCATCGGCGGTATTGACCGGTCTCACGGGCTGGCCGGGGGCGGCAGCGTAATTGACCGGCCTCGCAGCCTGTCCGGGAGCGGCGGCGTTATTGACCGGTCTGGCGGGCTGGTTGGGGGCGGGGGCGTAGTTGACCGGTCTCGCGGTCTGGCCGGGAGCGGGGGCAGTGCGCACCGCGTTGTCAACGCGCGCCTTTTTGTCCGGCAGGGCAACGACCATAAGCATACCGACGATCCCGGTAAAAAATACCCAGGCGAAATATGCTCTGTCGGTCCAGCCCTTCTCCTCCGCGATCTCCTTGAACACGCGGCAGACCGCACAGTGGATAGCGATCGTGACGATAAGTGAAATTATGACAATAAAACCGTATACGGCAAAAAAATCAGATATGTCAGGCATGATATGACCCTCCCTTTGGGGTTATGAAACTCGCTTTATAGTCTCGATTGATCCAGTAGCCGAACAGCAGCAGCGCGGCCGTAAAGAATAATACGGCAACATTTCTAAAGTGATACCCGTTGTAGCCAATTAACCATACAATAAGCAAGACCGCAAAGAACAGGACTCCGGGAATGAACCAGACGTGCTGAAACGTGTCCTCTCCTTTTTCGTGCCGAATGGATATGTACAAAAACACTACCAGCAGTATGTACGCCAGCAGAAACGCGGCTAACCCGATAATTTCAAGTACTCCGTTTTTTCTGTACTCTATTATATCGCTATAATAATTACCAAAGTAGTCATACCCTTCATATTTAGTAAAATCATGATTATTCAGAGTGCGTACCAGACAGAATATTTTGTAAAACATAGCGAAAAAGCCGAATACGAGCGTTGTGATCACCATCGCTATCAGCGTTGTTTTTTTGCTTTTTCCGCGCATCAGTACAAAGCCCGCCGCAGCCAGAAACATCAGTGAAACGCCAAATAGAAAATACTGCTGATAGAAGTGGCGGTAATACATGATCGACTGGCAGATCCCGTATTCTATTAAACAGACCGAAGCCAGCGCCGCGTATTTTTTCGCGCCGAAATCAGTTTTTACCAGCAGCATGACTCCCAGTACTATAAAAGATATCTCAAACAGGACCGTCGGAGCAAACAACGTGAAATAAGCACGCGATGAATAACTTAAATTATTAAATGCCCATCTGCATTCGAAAAAACTCAAAACTGCGAACACGAACATAAGTACGGCAAACGCGATCTGATCTTTTGTCTTTTCTTTTGATTCGGTCATTGTGAAGTCCTTCCTGATCTGTGTCGGTACGCGGCACCTGGTTAACTGTCAAATATGGAATATCTTCTGGATCGTCCGGTATTCGCCCAGCACCAGGAGCGTTTTGTCGTCTGTAAGCACGGTGTCGGGCGTGATATTGACGTCCAGTTTGCCGTTCTGTTTCAGGCCCAGGATGTTGATGCCGTAGTTACGGCGGACATTGAGTTGGCCGACGGACTTGCCGATCCACGGTTCCGGCATGGTCACTTCGAACATGCCCTTGGACTCGTCGATCTCCACATAGTCCAGGATATGCTCGGAGCTGTAGCGGATGGCGGAGAGTTTCGCCATCTGCTTTTCGGGGTATACCACTTCGTCGGCACCGTTGCGCAGCAGGAACTTCTCCTGTACGTCGCGCTCCGCCCGGGAAACCACGTGTTTCGCGCCAAGTTCCTTGAGATTCGACGTGGTCTCCAGCGAGCTCTGGAAATCGCTGCTGATAGTCACTATGCACACGTCGTAGTTGCGGACGCCCAGCGACTTCAGGAATTCTTTGCTGTTGCTGTCGCCGATCTGCGCGCCGGAAACAAAGTTCATCGATTCGTTGACGCGGGACTCGTCGCGGTCAATGGCCATCACTTCATGCCCGAGCGTCGTCAACTGATACGCCAGATGCTTACCGAACCGGCCCAATCCTATAACCAGAAACGATTTCATGTTCTGCACCTCTTCATTCAGGGGTCTGTCCCCCGTATTAAACCGTATTGACCCTGCTTATCCGACGGTAATTTTGCCCAGCGGGAAGCGGGAGTTGTAGTAGTTTTTATCCGAAACGGCGGCGTAGATTATTGTCAGTCCGCCCACGCGCCCCAGGAACATCAGCAGCATCAGGATGATCTGCGAGGCCAATCCGAGCGTCGGCGTAAGGCCCAGCGACAAGCCGACCGTGCCCACGGCGGAAGCGGTCTCGAACAGGCACACGCCCATGTCGAGCCCTTCGATCGTGCTGATCAGCGCCGCGCCGCCCACGAACAATGTCAGGTAAAGCATCAGGATCGCCAGCGCGCTCTTGCTGACGCTGCGGTCAATGCGCCGCTTGAAGAAGCCCGTGTCCTCCTTGCGGCGGAACACGGCGATCATATTGGCGAACAACACCGCCGCGGTGGTCGTTTTCATACCGCCCGCCGTTGACCCCGGCGAGCCGCCGATGAGCATGAGCACGATCATTATTGACCGCCCGGCGCCGGTCATTTCGCTGAGATCTGCCGTGTTAAAACCGGCCGTGCGCGGTGTGATCGCCTGGAACAGCGAGACGGTGAGTCGCTCGCCGAAAGGCAATCCCTTGAAATCGAAGCAGAAAAACAGCACTGCGGGGACAACGATCAATATCGCACTGGTGACCAGTATCACTTTGGTCTGCATGCGGTAGCGCTTCAGCCGGAGTCCGTTTTCGCGCACATCGTCCCAGGTCAGGTAGCCGATGCCGCCGATTGTGATGAGGAGCATGACTACGATGTTGACCAGCGGGCTCACACGGAACAGCGAGAGCGAGGAGTACGCGCCGCCGTCGTTGCCCATTATATCAAATCCGGCGTTGCAGAACGCGGAGATCGAGTGGAATATCGACATCCAGATGCCGCGGGCGCCGAAGCGGGCAATGAATTCGGGCATCATTGCCGCCGCACCGATGCCTTCGAATAAAAACGTCATCAGCAGTATGAACACGGTCAGGCGGACAACGCCCCCGATCTTCGGCGCGGAAATGGCTTCCTGCATGGTGCTGCGCTGCATTATCGAGATCTTGCGGCGGGCAACGATAGCGAACGCCGCGGCGACGGTGATGACGCCGAGTCCCCCGATCTGGATCATGACGAGTATCACGACCTGCCCGAACAGCGACCAGTGCGTAGCGGTGTCATGCACCACCAACCCGGTAACGCACACCGCGGAGGTGGAGGTGAACAACGCTTCGTTGAAGGGCGTGGCGGCCCGCGTATGTGTGGCAATGGGCAGTGACAGCAGCACGGCGCCCACCAGTATCACCGCCGCAAATCCGATGATGATCTTCTGAAACGCCGTCAATCTGAACTTTTTCTTTATTGTCATGCCATCCATGTGGTCCGAACTCCCGCCTTTACGGAGTAATTATACACTAAAACGGGCCAATGCCGCAAGGACGAAGTGCCGACGTCGTGCTGACCTGTCCCCTGTCACGTTTCCTTTGCCCCTTGCCATTTGCCATTTGCCATTTGCAATTTGCCCTTTGCCATTTGAATCAAACGATCTGGCAGATCACGAACTTAAGGTAGTCGCTCTCGGGCACGCCCAGCAGCACCGGGTGGTCCGGCGCCTGGTGGCGGATCTCCGCGATCTTCAGGCGCACGCCCGCATCCTCCGCCGCCGTCTTCAGCATGTCGAGAAACAGTTCGGTGGTCATGAAGTGCGAGCAGGAGCACGTGGCCAGATAGCCGCCGCGGCCCAGGGCGCGCATTGCCCGCGCGTTGATCTCACGGTAGCCGTTGCGGGCGTTGCCCAGCGTTTTAGAGCTCTTGGTGAACGCCGGCGGGTCTAGAATGATCAGCTCATAGCGCTCCGCCGGGGGCAATTTCTCCGCCTCCGCCAGATAGTCGAACACATCGCCGCGGACGAAGCTGACCTTGTTTTCCAGCCCGTTGAGCGCCGCGTTCGTGCGGGCAACTTCCAGCGCCGCCTCCGACATATCCACCGCGGTAACGTGGTCTGTCCCCTGTCTTGCGGCGTTCAGAGCGAAGGAACCGGTGTGGGTGCACATGTCGAGCACGCGCATTCCGGTCGCGAGTCCGGCCACAGCGCGGCGGTTGTACTTCTGGTCCAGAAAGAAGCCGGTCTTCTGGCCGCCCGCGAAATCCACCAGGAACCGAAGCCCGTTTTCGGTGATGATAGTTGACGTCTGGCCGTCGTTGGGCAGTCCCTCCGCCCAGCCGGAGCCCTGTTCGAGCCCCTCCAGCAGCCGGATCTGCGACTCGTTGCGCTCGTAAATGCCTTTGACGCCGGAGAGCTCCGCCAGCAGCGCACGGAACACGGTCGTTTTCACCCGGTCCATGCCAAAGGACAATACCTCCGCCACCAGATAGTCGCCGTACCGGTCCACGGTCAATCCCGGGAATCCGTCCGCCTCTCCAAATATAAGGCGGCAGGCGTCAAAATCGGGGCCCATGACGCGGCGGCGGTAATTGACCGCGTACTTCACCCGGCGCTGCCAGAACGCCTCGTCGAAGCGCTCGTTGGCGTTGTCCGAGAGCAGCCGCACCGCGATCTTACTGACGGCGCTGTACAGACCTGTCCCCAGGTATTTTCCGCCCTCCGTGAGCACGTCCACCAGCCCGCCGTTCTCAAA